>CAYZZT010000009.1:0-22308 GCA_964483025.1 uncultured Candidatus Saccharibacteria bacterium
ATAAAAAAGTGAGTATTCTCTGTTGGCTCCTCAAACATTTTAAGCATCGCATTTTGCGCCTGCACAGTTATGCCGTTTGTGCTTATTATAAAAATCCTCTTCGAAGCTCCAAGCGACTTCATACTCTGCATTTCTTTTATCTTTCGGCTTTCATCAATACCCAAAGCCTCAAAATGAAAAACAGAAAAATCTGGATTGCCGTTTATTACAATTCCAAATTTATTTAGAAACATATCCAAAAGCAAAGGAACTAAAGATTCCCTCTGCCCAGCGACCACATACGCATGATGATCAATTCTATTAAGCATAAATTACTTTTTTGCTAAAATACTTCTCTTATACAAGTCTAGGTGTTCAAGTGCAATGCCAGTACCCTTTGCCACACAGTACAATGCATCTTTTGCAAGAATGGCTTTCACACCAGTTCGACGGAAAATAAGTTCAGGTAAGTTTCGAAGCATCGAAGAACCACCAGTCATAATTATACCTTGGTCGATAATGTCGGATGCTAGTTCTGGCGGAGTCTCTTGTAAAACATCTTTAATAGCTTTAATCATTTCTCGGAGCTCCTTACTCACAGCTTTCACAATTTCATTTGTTTTAATTTCGGTCGAACGAGGAAGTCCTGTCAAAAAATCTCGCCCTTTCACCACAGCTGTTAGCTCCTCTTCCATAAACACAGCAGAGCCAATAGCAATTTTAATTTGCTCAGAAGTCCTGTCACCAATAGCTAAATTAAAAGTTTTTTTAATATAATCAGCAATAGCAGAGTCAATTTTATTTCCAGCACATTTTACTGATGTTGAACACACAATACCTCCTAGCGATATCACAGCCACGTCGGTTGTGCCTCCACCAATATCTACAATCATATTTCCTTTTGCTTCGTGAATTGGAATACCCGCACCAATCGCAGCAAGAATTGGCTCCTTCACCACATAAGCATTTTTTGCACCAGCACGAATAGTAGCTTCTATCACAGCTCGCCTTTCTGTCGATGTTACTCCAGCAGGAACAGATACCATAACCTCAGGCTTGAAAAAATTAAACTTTGGAAGAGACTTATTTATATAATACCGAAGCATTGCCTCTGTCACACGATAATCAGCAATCACCCCATCTTTCATTGGGCGATAAGCAATAATGTTGTCTGGCGTCTTTCCCACCATTTCTTTCGCCTCAATTCCCACAGCTAAAATTTTATTATCGATTTCAGATACAGCCACAACGGAGGGCTCATTTAACACAACGCCACTCCCAGGCAAAAAAACGAGAGTATTTGCAGTCCCTAAATCAATGCCAAGTTTTGGAGTAAAATATCCCATACGTCGCCCTATACTACTATCTTTTGGTAGGTTTTACAAACGGGAAAATATGTCAAAATTCATAACTCAAAAGTCAGACTTTTAAGTCAAAACTAAAAACATAAAAACTCCACAGTATGCAAAGTTCTAAATCCGAAGAAAGATAACTAAATACTAAGTTCTAGCGGGATAGAAAAACAAATCTCTTACCCCTTGGCCACTCACTTTCAGGCATACCAGAAACATCATCAATCCACGGTCCATTATCGTTACGTTGAACAGCAAATAACTTCTCGAGGAGCTCGCGACTACGAATAAATTCCATAGCAATTATAAACTCTTCAGAATCGAGTTGGTTTTCATGTTGTAAACAAAGATATAGTCCCACTTCTGCAGGACAAAGTTCTAATCCGAATTCTAGAGCTCTTGCGTATATATCCTTTAATTCAGTACCTGTTTTCAAGCCGAGTTGAGCGACTGAAAATGATACAAGCTTATATCGTTTATTTTCTTTACTAAATTCTATTTGGTTAATAACATCTCGCGCATAAAGAGATGCATAGACACCTTTTCCTTTCAATCTTTCTTCTACGTTTTCTTCCGTTAGAGTTGAGTCTGTTTCTAAATCAAATTTTAATATCTTTTTATTTGGGAAGGATTCATATAAAAGTGTAAGGTTTTGATACTGTTTGACCTTTTGATATATAGCTGTGTTCCACTTTCCAATATATGCTTTCGTTTTTTCATTTACTTCACTTACATCTGTGGCAATTTGAGTTTTTTCACATCCGAAAAGGATTGATAAATCTTCCTTAACACTTCTTTCGTTTCGTATTTCTTCAATTCTTGGATCATCATCATAACCAAAGCCTTCGATTTTAGAATTGACCTCATAAAGGAATTCTAGTTCGTCTTTTGAGAGTTGTGTGCCTGCCTTCGTTTTCTTCTCGATTTCTGTCATCCTCTTCATATCTTCTGACTTCTTCTTGTATTTATCTGCTTCAGGACCGAATTCCGAAAGTTTGTTTTCAAGAATTTCATTCATTTGAGGTTCAAGAGCTTGGTGTTGAAGAATACCACGGACTTCGCCAATTTGATTTTGCCCGTTCATTCTAATAGCGATACGAGGTTGAGTCGGCTCATTGTTTGAATTGTATGTGTAATATACATAAAAGTCTCCCTGTCTTATTTGTGTTTCGGATGTTGATCTTCCTGCTGTACACCAGCCTGTACCTTTACCTTCTAGAGATTTGTAAAGTTTGTCGGCGTCTTTATTGTTTCCTTGAGAATATTTAATCCATTCTCCACGAATTTCTTCCTTACCTTCCATAGAAGCAGAAAGAGATTTGGTGATTAGTTCTGCATAGTGCTTTGGAAAGCTTTTTAAGAATTCCTTTTGTATATCTTTGTCTATCTTTAATATTCTACTGTCTTCTGCTACCTTTTCGTATATATCACAAATTTGAGCAAGGGGTTCTCTATATACATCGGGGTATGGAGCCACTGTGGTAGCTGTGCGGTCTTTGAATTTTCCTAGAGATTTGTCGAATTGAGAAAGTTTTGTAATGTTTTGGAATACAAAGTACTTAAACCAAGTTGGATATACAGCGTCTTCACTGCTTAGGTAGTCTATCCAGTTATCAAGAGAATGTGTTTGATCTTTAATGACTGTTTCGATCATCTGCTTTCGCATGTCTTCTGGGATTTCCTGTGCATTGATTCCCTGCTCTCTTGCAACTTGTTGTTGGAGTTCGAAATATGATTCAGGAACTTCTTCGGGTTTTATGATGAAAACATCATAAATGTAGGGTTTTAGAAGTTTTAGGTTTCTTGTGCGTACTCTTGCATCTGGATTTAGGAAGATCTTTTCCATTCTATCCATGAATATGTTTATTCTCTCTGTGGGGTCATTTGGGATTTTGATATTGAAAAGCTCTGGGTCGATTGGTTCACCTGTTTCTTCTTCTATTTCTCGAGCGGTTTGTAGGGCGCGAGAGTTTAGGCGTTCTTGGCGGGAGACGGAGTCTTCCACCACTTCAGATTTCTGAAGCTCTGGGATTTTGATGTGTAAAGGGTGTTTTTCCATATGGGTATTATTTTACAGTATTTTAAATATATTAACAGCCTGTATTCGGCGTACTCGCCGGATACAGCCCGCCACCTACAAAAACCGCCGACTTAAGAACAGTCTAAACACAATCTCGTTGAAGCTGTAACTTTGGGAGGGGGTTTGACGAGCGACGGCGAGGAAACTTCAGGATTTTTTAAGCTTCAAAAAATCCGTACCCGAGGAAAGTTATAGCGAAAAAGAGATTGTTTTTTTAAAAATCTTAAAAAACTCCAAATAATTTTGTAGACTGGATTCCTGCCTCCGCAGGAATGACAAAAAACAGCCTCAAACAACCGCAGGCAGTACTCTGCCATTTGTGCTAAAATGAGCTTAATGTACAAGGTTGACGTACTACCGATTACAAAAAGTGCCATTAAAGACTCTTTGTCTTATTTCTCTTCAGTATTGATCCCTGAAGGTTCTTTGATATCTGTCCCAATTCGGAGTAAAGAGGCACCCGCCCTTGTAATAAGTTGTAATTCTGCGCATGAAGATAAGACAATGTTAAAGGAACTTCCCTATACTCTAAAAAAATTAAATAAAACAAAAAGTAAAAATTTATTTAGAAAAGAATTTGTAGAGGCCGCAAAAAATACTGCATACTATCATGCCACTTTTACAGGACAAACACTTTCCGCAATAATTCCACAAATAATTCTTGAAAATTCTGACAAGATAACGGAAATTAACCTTCCAAACTTTTTGTCATCACATTGTTTGGATACAAACAATGTCACAGAGGAAAATGACAAAAACTTAGTAGCGCAAGCCTATAAAGAACCATATCTCCTTCAAGCACCAGACTCCGATCGCTTCGCAGATTATAAAAGCTTAATCCGAGAATCTTTTGCGAAGAAAAAATCTATATTCTTTTGTGTACCAACTTCCGAGGACACAAGAAAAGCTGGAGAAAAATTAGAAAAAGGAATTGAAAAATATACTTATATACTCGATGGTTCACTTAGTAAAAAAGAACTCATATCTTTATGGAATAAGGCACTCACAAATGTACATCCCGTACTAATCATTGGAACAGCGATGTTTCTTTCTTTGCCTAGAATAGACATTGGTACAATAATCATTGAAAAAGAATCCTCAAGAAGCTACAAGACAATCACAAGGCCATATATTGATATACGTATTTTTGCAGAAAAATATTCAAAGCTAATAAATGCTCGCCTTATATTTGGGGATATAATTTTACGAACAGAAACAATTAAAAGGTTTTATGACCATGAATTAATAGAATACACTCCCCTTAAATGGCGTTCCCTTACCACAGCAGAAACTTCTCTTGTCGATATGCGACAATATAAAAAGGAGGATAATGTTTTAGTTTCAAAAGATAAAAGCTTTAGAATTTTTAGTGAGGAAGCACTTGATATCTTTTCGTATTTAAAAGAAAATAATTCACAATGTTTTGTATATTGTGCGCGAAGAGGGCTTTCACCACAAGTTGTGTGTAATGACTGTGGTAGCACGGTTACTTGCAATAGATGTAGTACCCCTATTGTTTTACATGAAGGCAATGACGAAATTAATAATTTTTTCCTTTGTCACACTTGCGGAGAAAAAAGACATGCAAAAGAAATTTGTAAAAATTGCACGAGCTGGAATTTAATAAAATTAGGCATTGGAATTGAAGCAGTTGAAAAAGAAATTAGTAAAAATTTTCCTAATTTAAATATTTTTCGAATTGATCTCGATTCTGTTAAAAATCACAAAAAAGCAAAGGCTGTGGCAAACGAATTTTATAAAACTCCGGGCTCCATACTTATTGGAACTGAAATGGCTATATTATATCTAGATGATCCTATTGAAAACACTGTGGTAGCTTCCATTGATAGTCTTTTTGCTATTCCAGACTTTCGTGGAAATGAAAAAATAATGAATATACTTTTGAAAATGCGCCAGCTTTCACAGAATAATTTTCTAGTGCAGACTCGCTCTATAGATGAACCAGTTTTTGAATACGCAATTCGCGGAAATATTGCAGATTTTTATAAAAGTGAAATTGCAGAGCGAGAACAGTTTGCTTACCCACCTTTTGTTACACTTGTAAAAATTACATATCAAGGCAGACGAGAAGAAGTACTTCTCGAAATGAAAAACTTAAAAGCATTTCTTGCTCCATATATGGTGCAAATATTTCCCGCTTTTATTGAAACAGTGAGAGGTAAATATGTGATGCACGCACTTATCAAGGCGGATAAAAAAACATGGCCAGATGAAACCCTTGTCAAAAAACTCCAAAGTCTACCTCCGCATTTTGTAGTAAAAATAGATCCCGACAACTTGTTGTAGCTTACCCTGACCCCGTATTGTCATCCTCGCGAATGCGGGGATCCAGGCTAATGTTATTTTGATATTTTTGGGATATTGCCCGCTATATTAAATAACCGTTCAAGCATTACTTTCCCCGACCACTCATCACCCTGCGGTTCTTCGTTTCGGCTTCGGCACAAACTTTTTGATTACAAAAAGACCATGCTTTGTGCCTGCAGATGCTCGGGTAAAGTAACGCTTTCACTCTCACGTTTTAAGCAAAAGTTTATGATAAGTGGAGGGCTATATTTTTACGATTACATAAAAATACAGTCATTTTAATTGGCCCCACAAAAAACCCCTCTGCTCGGCTCTTTTTTGTGGGGCGGAATGCAAATACCTACCCGGTAGTGAATTCTTTGCTAAGAATCTATCTCAAATCTACTTACTGCACTTTTGACACAGACCAAATAACTCAAACGAGTGCGATTGAATAATTTTAAATTTTGAATTTTTGCCCAATAATTCTTTCGACATTTCAGAAATTCTACAATCCTCAAATTTTTCTATATATCCACAATCAACACAAACAATATGATGATGGTGGCGATGATTTGAATATTCATAATAGACAGAATCCCTCCTTAAATCTACCTTGTGGATAATTCCCTTTTTTTCAAATGAACCTAGGCTTCTATAAACAGTAACCGCATCGAGATTTTTACTTTTCAATATTTTTAAAACATACTCGGCATTTATTGGCTTACAATATCTTGAAAAAACCTCAAGAACCATAAGCCGTGTTGGCGTTGATTTTAATCCAAATGATTTTAAAACTTCTGATTCTTTTTTCATTATTAGATAATATCACAAATGCAAATCACTTGCAATTAAAATAATAAGGTGTATTATATATAAATGATAATTTTATATTCGCTTATAAGCGTTGCTCTAGTAAGTTTATTTTCATTAGTAGGAGCTTTTACAATTAGTATTTCTGAGAAAAAACTCAAATCAATAATTTTTGTTTTAGTTTCTTTGTCTGTTGGTGCTTTATTTGGTGACGCCTTCATACACCTCATTCCAGAAGCGCTTGAGGAAGCACAAAATCCTATTTTAGTTCCACTTTCAATACTAGCTGGTATTCTTTTCTTTTTTATATTAGAAAAATTTTTACATTGGCATCATGTTCACAATCATAATGAATGCACTCATGAATCTGATACCCCAAAATATGTGGGGCATCTCATTCTTGTATCTGATGGTATTCACAATCTCATAGATGGTATTCTCATTGGAGCAAGTTATATGATAAGCGTTGAGGTGGGTATTGCCACAACTATTGCAGTTATTCTTCACGAGATACCACAAGAGCTTGGCGATTTTGGTATATTGATACACGCTGGATTTAGCAGAGTCAAAGCACTTTTGTGGAATCTAATTTCTGCACTTACAGCATTTGTTGGTGTAATTATTGGAATTGGATTACCCCTTTTAACAAATTCGGCAGGGCCAATATTGGCCAGTGTGGCAGCGGGTGGTTTTATTTACATAGCAGGATCTGATTTAGTACCAGAACTCCACAAAACCAAAGAAATAAAAAAATCATTAATTCAACTCCTTGCTATTATTGTTGGAATTGGTCTTATGATAGCTTTGCTTTATATAGCAGAGTAACTTGAAGGCTAGAGTTGTGAACTATAGGTTAATTCATAAATAAAAACTTGACAGAATTCATATTTATCTTAATATAATTTTGTATCAAGTCAGGATGGTATTCTGCCATCCCCTTCCAAATTCAAAATTACGCAAAATGAAAGCATATAGACACGCAAGATCATTCGGCTTTGATCCTGGAGACTTACTCAAAATATTGTTAGAAAAAAGGCAAGATAGAAATATCCCAAACAAGACGATTCGACAGATACTTCTCGCACCAGTAAAGGAATTTATCCAAAAGACCGACCCATCAGCCCTCGCTGAAATTTGTGTTCTTGGCAAAGATTTCAATCCCCCGGATTTTAATTTCTACGAAGCAACAATGACAACAACAGTCGTAAACGCATCGTATGGAATTTATCTAGGCACATCAGATACTGGCCTAATAATGCTCCAAAAAATAGCCACAGCAAGCATCCTTGTAGGCCTCATCAAACTCATCAATCACGGACAGCCGGCTTTTGATAAAATCTGGAAACCATCTGAAATACTTTCCGTAGATCAAATCAATGGCCTAAGTGAAAGAAAAATCGATATCGCTCATATTCTTGGCTGGTAGTAATTCATTTCAATCAATCGCCAAACTTCACAATGGTTTGGCGATTTTATTATAAAATTAAATACACAAACTTAAGTCATAAATATTTTTTTACAATTTTTGTTTATATATTTAATTATAAAGCTGTATTGACAAAACACTACAAAATGGTAGTATGTTCTCCAGTAGCTATCTATGACATTAACCCCTGCAAAGTTCTTAAAATGAAAAGTTACCTAATTGCATTTGGAACATTTGGCGTCCACGCAGACGACAATTTATATTGGGCTGGAATGCCGAAGGCTCGCCCAACTGTTTACGTGATACGGGCAGAAACGGAAATTGAAGCGATACAAAAAATTACTCCATCTGAATTTGAGCCAGTTGAATTTGATTTTAATTCCCTGTTTGTGTCTAGACATCTCAAGACTCCCCCAAAATCTTACCCGAGTTTCGGAGTCTTTATCAAGGAAGTCACTGATTTTGAAGTAATTAAATGCTTTGAATTAGATGGCGGTGATTTAGATATATGTTCGTTTTTCGGTAATTTTCAATGCTTCAGATATAAAAAGAGCAAGGTTCTACCGATCACCAAACCCCACTAAGGTTTGGTGATTTTTCTTTTAAATTTTGCTTTTTTCATTTTACATTTGAAACGTGGTACAATAACCCCGTGAAAAAGATATTCTCAAAAACACATTTACTCATTGCTGGGGCCATAATCCTTATATTTGCTGGTTTTGCCTATGCTGAATATAAATATTCCCTACTAAAGAACAAAAATAGTGAACTTGAACTTTCCTTAGAAAATGCCCAAAAAGAGCTGGCTCAAAGCAAAGATGAAAACACAAATCTCAACACTTCCCTTTCGAGTGAGAAAAATAGAAATGATGCATTTCAGGAGCAAATTGGTGAAATCTCATCAACTGTTGGAGTATTAGAAAAAATCAAAAATACTGACAAAGAGCTTTTGCAAAAATATTCAAAAGTTTACTTTTTAAATGAAAATTATTTACCTTCAAAACTTACAAAAATAGATACGAAATATCTTTTTAACAAAACAAAAGAAACATATATTCACGAAAGAGTTTGGCCACATTTACAAGACATGCTTGAAGCTGGAGCAAGAGCCGATATAAACATAAAAATAATTTCTGCATATAGATCCTTTGGCGACCAAAGCTCACTTAAAAGCACATACAAAACTTTGTATGGCTCTGGAGCAAATATTTTTTCCGCAGATCAAGGATATTCTGAGCACCAACTTGGAACTACAGTAGACTTGGATAGAGAAAGCTCGACAGGAGCCCTTGTTACAAGTTTTGAAACAACAAAAACATTTGATTGGCTTAAAACAAACGCATATAAATATGGCTTCGTACTATCCTATCCAAAAGGAAATAAATTCTACCAATATGAACCATGGCATTGGCGCTTTGTTGGGTTAGAGCTTGCAGAAAAACTTCATGATGATGGAAAATATTTTTATGAAATGGACCAGAGAGAAATATTTACATATTTAGCAAACTTTTTTGATTAATATGAATATTCCTTTCTTACATATAGATATAGTTTCGCTTGTAGAGGCCGTTGGCTATATTGGTCTATTTGCAATTATTTTTGCAGAATCTGGCCTTTTCTTTGGTTTCTTCCTTCCTGGTGATACATTACTTTTTACAGCAGGTCTACTAGCCTCACAGGGATTTTTTAATATTTATATACTCCTAGCACTTTTTGCTCTATCGGCAATCATAGGAGACAGCGTGGGATATTGGTTTGGTAAAAAAGTAGGGCCAAAAATATTTAACAAGGAAGATTCCTTTTTCTTTCAAAAAAAACACATTGAACGAACGCATAATTTTTATGAGAAATATGGAACAAAAACAATAGTCCTCGCTCGCTTTGTGCCTATTGTGCGAACATTTGCACCAATACTAGCAGGAGTTGGAGAAATGAAATACAAAACTTTTTTGAAATACAATATTATAGGAGCTCTGCTTTGGGGTGTAGGTATCACTTTTATTGGATACTTTCTAGGTAGTAGAGTTCCAAATATAGAAAATTATCTTTTTTATATTATCGTCGCAATTTTGATAATATCATTCCTCCCAATTATTTTTGAGTTTGTTAAGAATAAAGACTCTAGCAATTAAGATCTAGGCTCTGACCAATGAAAAATACGAAGTATAATAGCGATTTTCCTTCGGAAAATCGCTATTAGATAGAACCTAACTTCACAATAAATTTTGTGTTTTTTACTCAAATATGTTATAATATAGTTCTAAATGATAAGAAGTCCAAAATACATAAATTGTGGTGGGTACAGACTTGAAACAGCCTTGGATGCATTTAACATAAACCCAAAAGACTGCGTCTGTGTGGATATTGGGGCTTCAAGAGGGGGCTTTACAGAGTGTCTGCTTGAACGTGGAGCAAAGAAAGTCTATGGGATAGATGTTGGCGCAAGCCAATTTTTTGAATCTACTCACAAAAACAAAAAAGATGTGGAGGAAAAAGTTGATCTTCGAAGCCTTATACTTCCTGAAAAGGCCGACATAACAATGGTAGATATTTCACATATTTCACTTACTTATATTCTTAAAGATATAGCAGGTCTTACAAAAGAAGGTGGAAATATTATAGTTTTAATTAAACCTCAATTTGAATTAGGGAAAGAACATATTTTGAAAGATGGAAGAGTTGATCCAGAGTTTAGAGAAGAAGCGATAAAAAAAGTCTGTAACTACGCTTCCACTCTTGGCTTACTAAATAAAGGAATTACTGAATCTCCCACCAAAGGCGTAGATGGAAATATAGAATTTTTCGCATGGTTTGGGAAGAAGTGTGAATAGAATTAAGAATTAGGAATTAAGAATTAAGAATAAATCCAGCATTGTCATTCCCGACCTGATCGGGAATCCACCCAAAAATTGCCAGCGCCAAATAACCTAAAATCTACCTAGACAAAAAGGTGTTTTTAGCTTATGATGTAAGCCAGTTTCCATATGCGTAGGTGGTAGAGCGGTCAATTACAACAGACTGTAAATCTGTCGCCTTCGGGCTACGCAGGTTCGAATCCTGCCCTACGCACAAAATACAAAACCAGCTTCTGAGGAAGCTGGTTTTGTATTTTGTGCTTAGAGAAAGCTCTTGAAGAGCTTTCGAGGCAGGATTCGAAGACCTTGAGTATATTTTTGAGAATGTACTCATTTGAAAAAATACGAAAGGTTGAATTGCGAATAAGAGCAATTCAAAGTCGGAAGCTGACGAGCTGAGGCAAGGCTACAAAATTTTTCAGCAGAAAAATATTTGGGGCTACAGATCCTGTAAGGATCGAAACTCCTGCCCTATTTTTGTGACGACAAAAATTTAGTCGGAGGAGAGACTCCAACTCAGTTTATAAAAGAAAAAAGTCGCGTAGTTGCACGACTTTGTCTGATTGATCAGGCTTGAACTGAAACTGGATCAGGAACTTTCCGTTGAATTTCTCCTCCCTCGAAATCCTTGATAATAAGGTCGAGCATATTCCATCTTATTGGTTGTGGTAATCTAGTAGGAATTATTAAGTCAAAATCGCATCCCTCACCACCACCCTCGTTCGAGAAGTAAACAATGATCAATTGAGGATTTTTCTCTCTGGCATCTTTGATAAATCTTGATAATTTCTGCCCATTTTCAACGACATTACCTGTAATCAACAATTGGGGCCGATCCTCAAATACCGCACGAATAACTGGAGCTGTTACCTCAAAAATAGAATAATCAACACCATTTATTCTATCATATGTTTCAATTGTGTAATTGAATTCAAATGTACCAGCTGTACCATTCCGAAGGACTAACACACTTTTCGGATCTTTCATTTTATTTGTTTCTATGGGTTTTGTTTCCTCCAAAACATTACCAATTTACATGGACGATGTCAACACCAAAAAACCAGCCTCTCGACTGGTTACTTCCTAACAATAAACTAAAGCCTCTCAATAGTTTTAATAAAGTCATCCTCAGAAACACCTAGCATTGTCCACGCTTTCTTTAAATCTCTTGGCCAAATACTTTTTTTCTTATTATGCTCCACATGAACTGACCAAATACTACACGGAGCGAAATCATCTTTTTTCTGATATAGTTTAAATGTATATGCGGAACCCTTGTTTGCATAACATTCAAAGTTACCAAATCGTAAATTCGCAAAAAAACTAACTGCCTTAATATATTTATTAAGGTCGTATTTTGTAGGTTTCGGCATGATAGTTTTGTTGATCAATAACTTTTTTTTGATCAATTTTATCGGCCACAACACGAGTAAAGACTTCCCTATCTTCTAAATCTGTCAAAGGTACATGAACAAGATGTGCGGGGAAATTATATTTTTTTAATTCATCAGTATAAATTTTTACAAGAGATCTAAGTTGCTTAAGGGCAGAAGCCTTTGTGTTTGCCTGGGTCATAACATCATACGGAAAAGCAAAACCCTTCCAATAACCTTCGCTAGACTTATAAACAGCCAAGATAGCAGAAAAATCAACCAATTTAGATTTTTTTATTGCATTATGCTTAACTAAGCTATTATTTAATGAGACTGTGTTCATATCAATTATTATATCATATCTATTTTCAATACAACATGAATATATTAGATTTAGACATTAGCACTGATCTTATTCCATGTCAAATCAACAAAAAACCAGCATCTTGAATAGTTTATTACTTCGACTTTCAGACTGGATTCCGGCCTTCGCCGGAATGACAGAATTCTGTATTCTACACTTAGAACACTACAACAATTAGAACAACTAGAACTATCTTGCCTTCTGCACCTCCCTTACCGCCCTCCCCAAATTGCTCTTCACCTTTCCCTTCTTCACATCAAACACAAACTCATTACCTTTCATAGATACAGATACTGTGCCTCCCTCTGAAAGCCCTTCGTCAATCATCTTTCCAGCAACTGGAGTCAAAATTGCATTTTGTATAAGTCGCTTCAAAGGTCGTGCACCATAATGCGGGTTATATCCTTCCTTTGCCAAATGTTGAAGTACGGAAAGAGACACTTGCAAATCAATATTTTTTGAAAGCAATCTTTTTCTAACAATTTCAATTTGAATATCAACAATTTTTCTAACAGCTTTTTCGTTCAAAATATCAAAAATAATGATATCATCTACTCGATTTAAAAATTCTGGTCGAAAATGATCTTTCAAACTTGCGGTTACTTTTCCCTTTGCATTTGCATAGCTTTTTGCTGTTCCACTATCCGACATATTAAATCCAATTTGTTCCATTTTATCAATATACTGAGCACCAATATTTGATGTCATAACAATCATTGTATTTTTGAAATTCACAACTCGACCCTTCGCATCTGTAAGTCGTCCATCATCAAGAACCTGCAAAAGAATATTAAATACTTCAGGATGTGCTTTTTCAATTTCATCAAAAAGAATTACCGAATACGGACGATGACGAACAAGCTCGGTAAATGTTCCACCCTCTTCGTGCCCAACATATCCCGGTGGCGCTCCTACAATTTTTGAAACTGAATGTTTTTCCATATATTCTGACATATCAAGACGAATCAAAGCTTTTTCATCATTGAAAAGAAAACTTGCAAGCGCTTTTGTAAGTTCGGTTTTTCCCACACCTGTTGGCCCCAAAAATATGAACGAACCTAGCGGTCTATTTGGATCTGCAATACCAGCCCGTGACCTTTTCACAGTATCTGCAATTTTTTTCACAGCCTCATTTTGCCCTACTACCATTGCCTCAAGTTCATCTTCCATTCGAGAGAGTTTGTTCATTTCTTCTTCTAGCATTCGAGCTACAGGAATACCTGTCCAACGAGAAACAACATCCGCAATATCACTTTCACGAATTTCTTCATTAAGTACCCTGCGAGTTGTTTGAAGTTTTTTTATTTTTCTAACTTTTGCTTCTAGCTCTCTTTGTTTTTCTGGTAGTGAGCCATAGCGAATTTCTGCTGCCTTTGAAAGATCAGATCTACTTTCCGCACGATCTGCTTCTATTTTCAAAATATCAATTTCCTTATTTAATTCTTTAATTCCAGAAAGAATTTCTTTTTCATTTTTCCAACGAAGTTCAAGCTCACTTGTTTTTTCTTTCAAATCTGCAATTTCCTTATCAATAATTTTAATTCGTGATTTTGTTTCTGCGCTTGGTTTTGGCTCATTTTTTAATGCTTCTTTTTCAATTTCTAATCGCATTATTTTTCTATGCACATCTTCTAAAACAGGGGGCATACTTTCTAAAGAAATTTTTAATGAGGAAGAAGCTTCATCAATTAAGTCAACTGCTTTATCTGGTAAAAATCTGTCAGTGATATATCGTGCGCTTAAATTTACTGCTGAAAGAATTGCATCATCTGTAATTCTTACACCATGATATATTTCATATTTTTCTTTAAGACCACGAAGTATTGCAATAGCATCTTCAACGGTTGGCTCATTTACCACAACTGGCTGAAAGCGCCTTGTTAATGCCGGATCCTTTTCAATATATTTTTGATATTCTTTTAATGTTGTTGCTCCTATTGCACGTAGATCTCCTCTTGCCAATGCTGGCTTTAGCATATTTGAAGCATCTAAGGAACCCTCTGCGGCACCGGCTCCCACAATGGTATGAATCTCATCAATAAAAAGAATAACATTTGGCTGTGAACGCTCTATCTCTTTTAAAATATTTTTTAGCCTTTCTTCAAACTCTCCACGGTATTTTGTACCAGCAACAAGCGCCCCCATATCTAATGAAACAAGATCTTTTCCTCGAAGAGATTCCGGTACATCGCCTGTTGACATTCTATTTGCTAGCCCCTCAATAATAGCTGTCTTCCCCACCCCCGCTTCACCAATTAATATTGGATTATTTTTTGTACGTCTTGAAAGTATTTGAATAATTCTATTTATTTCATTATCACGACCTATTACTGGGTCAAGTTTATTTTCTTTCGCAAGTTGCGTAAGTGAGCGTGTAAATTTTATTAAAGCTTTATTTTTTGGAGGAGTAGAAATATTTGTAGTTTTTGTTTGTTTAAGTTCTGTAATTACTGGCATTACAGTCGCTTTATCTAATTTGAATCTTGTAAGAAGATCTTTTGCGGGAGATTGTACTTCAAGTAATGCAAGAAAAAGATGCTCTGTAGAAACAAATTCATCTTTCATTCCTGTGGCAATTTTTGAAGAAACTTCAATAGATTGAGCGAGATCTGGAGTGAGATATACTTGATATGAAGGAGAAAGAGTTTGTGAGCCCTCTGGGGCTTCTACAGCCTCTAAAGCTGTATCTGTAAGTAAAAGTGTATCAACATCTAATCGGTCAAGCATAGTAATAACCATGCTCTCTTCTTGAATAATAAGAGCAATCAATAAGTGGATTGAATTAACGTTATTTTGACCGTGTTCAATCGCTATTTCGTGGGCACGACGTATCGCCTCACGTGCTTTGGTTGTGAAATGTTGAAATGGAGGCATAGCCTTATATTACCCTAAAATCACATTTTTTGAAATAGTCAAAAAAATATGATTTTTAGGGAATTTTTAATTTCCAATTTTTAATTTTTAAATAATTTTGTAATTTCTCAATTTATCAAAGGCAACAAGGTGAACAAAATAGATTTGAATTTCACACTAAAACACCTAATAAAACAGACATTAATTATTTCAAGCATAACACACGGATTAATTTTAGAAATTAAAGAATTAAGACCTTATTTATCCCAGATAATGCAATAAACTGGGACTTGAAAATTACAAAATTAAAAATTAAAAATTTGATTAAAACTATAATCTATATTCTAACCAACTGTTACTTTGGCAAAAGTGCTAATACAGCATCTTTAACTACGTTAGATGCCATAAACATTTGTTTTTCAGAACTTGTATGCATCCCCACAACTTCACCATTGAGATTAAAAAGCATAGCTCCAATAACTGAATTTGTTATTTTTACATCTGCTGTAATTGCTGTATTTTTATTATCTTTTGTATCAATAGATGCAACATTTCCAATACTTACAACTTTATTTTTATCCAAAGAAAGTGCAATAATTGTTTGGCCTAATTTAATTTTTTCTGAATCAGCCCAACCAACTGGAGAAAACTCAACTTTTTGATCTTTGGCTAATTTCACTTTTAATAAAGTCAGACCGAGAGCATCATTGCTAGCTATATTATCTAGAGATATTTTTGTACCATCGGAAAGATTTGCATTGTATGAATTTAAAATACCAGACTGTACGAGTGCGGTTTTATCTGTAATTACATAACCGTTATCAGAAACAACAACTCCATTAGCAATAAATAATTCGGTTCCATCTGCAAGTGTGATAAAAATTCGTACTATACTTTTAACATTTTTATCAATCGCACTTATTGTAAGATCTTCATCTTTTACAACAACAGTCGTTTTATTTTCTTTTATAGAAGGATTCACTTGAGACGGAACGATTGTTTCAATTGTTTTTTCCACAACTCTATTTATGGTTTGTACTACGGGCTGAGAAGTTTGCCCCAAAAGAGATACGACTGTAATACCTGTGGCAATAGATGCCACAAAAGCCACAAGTAATGCTAAGAGGATAATTTGATGTTTATTTAGACTTTCCATATACTTGAAATACTACCATATTTCAAGAAAATTCGAAATCCGAAGCACGAAATCCGAGGCAAGCACTAAATATTAAATTTAAAATTCAAAACAGAATTCTGTGTATTTGTTTATAATTTTGATATTTGAATTTGGGATTTGTTTCGGATTTCGAATTTCGGATTTCGTGCTTTAGTCTCAGGCTACGCAAACTTCGCCTTACTTACGAGTCCGGGCAGTATTTTTAGCACAACTTTCAAATCCCTCTTCCTCGTCGCCCTCCCCATCGAAAGACGAATTGATGAACGTGAGCATTTCTCTCCATCTGGCAAATTTCCTACAACATAAGAGATTGATTCACTATTTAAATTCTCACAAGAAGAAAGTGAAGCGCATGCAATCCCTTTTGCATCGAGTAGAAGTACTAAAAATTCTGCATTTACATTCGGGATACAAAAATTAATATTATTTGGCAACCTATCTTCTCTACTTCCATTTATTTTTGTTTGAGGAATTATTTTTAATAATTCTGTTATAAAATAATCTTGAATTGGGGTGAGCCTTGCTGATTCCTCCTCTCTAATTTTTTGAGTAATTTCTAAAGCTTTTGCCATACCAATAATTGCGGATACATTTTCTGTCCCTGGGCGAAGCCCGTTTTCTTGCCCTCCTCCCCCAACGATAGAAACGCAAGGAATATATTTTTTAATATAGAGTAAGGCAATCCCCTTTGGCCCATATATTTTGTGCCCATCAAGTGTCATCATATCTATTCCCAATTTTTCTCTATCTAAAAGACAATAATTCCCCGCTTGACTAGCGTCAGTGTGAATAAAAGGATAATCCTCAGCATTCCTCTTTTTATCAATTTTCCAAAGTTTTACTCTTCGGGCAATTTCTTTAATTGGCTCAATTGTGCCAATTTCATTGTTTGCATACATTATAGTCACAAGAATTGTTTCATCCCTCAAAGCTTTTTCCACATCCTCCGCTTTAACTTTTCCATCTTTGTCAACTAAAAGATATGTTACAAGTGCCTTAGCTTCCATTTCTAAAGAACGACAAACTTCAAGGGTTGAAGAGTGCTCAATTACCGATGTAATAATATGAGGAATTTTTTCTGGATTTTTTTTTCTAAAAGCTTCAACCGTGCCTCTTATTGCAAGATTTATTGATTCCGTACCATTTCCTGTAAAAATAATGTCAGAAGCTTGTGCATTTAAAATACGAGCAATAGTGGCTCGGGCTTCATTTACTTTTTTCTTCACTTCCACACCTTCTTTATATATTGCTGAGGGATTATAAAAATCTTTTTGGAAATATGGCTTCATCGCCTTCCAAACTTTTTTATCTATTGGGGTTGTGGAAGCATAATCTAAGTAGATTCTTTTCATATTCATCCTATAAAATTCTATTAATAATTATTATTTAAGTCCAGACCAATCACTCGTATATTGAATTTTTCGTCCTCGACTGTTCGCGCATGGTCCGCATTTGTCCGCGTCCTTAATATAGCATAAAAGAGATAAATAATGTATAATACTTATCTATGAATACTGATACAACAAATATCATAATCTACTCACTTATTATTCTTGCGGTTATTTTAATAGCTATAATCATTCGTCTTGAGGTTCGAATGAAAAGACTAATGCGTGGTAAAAATGGGACTTCATTAGAAGAGGCTTTTAATTCTGTACAGGGTGATATTTCAAATTTACACAAATTTGAAAATGATATGAAAAACTATTTGACTGATGTTGAAAAAAGACTTCGACGAAGTGTACAAGCTGTAGAAACTATTCGCTATAATCCTTTTAAAGGTACAGGGAGCGGAGGCAATCAAAGCTTTGCAACTACATTAATCTCTGAAGAAGGAAACGGTGTTGTTATTTCGAGCTTATATTCAAGAGAGCATGTAAGTGTTTTTTCAAAACCAGTAAAATCTCATGCTTCAGAATTTGAGCTTACGGAAGAAGAGCTTGAGGTGCTTAACAAGGCAAAAGAATCACTGGGCAAGTAGTAACTTGAATTTTTAATTTCAAATTTTTAATTTTCAAGTCCCAGTTTATTGCATTATCTGGGATAAATAATGTCTAAATTATTTAATTTCTAAAATATTTCACAGATCAATTAATTGATTAAAAATAAAAAATTATTTAAAAATTTTAAATTAAAAATTATAAAATTCTTTCTTACACAATACAAACACTCACGATTCACTACAGAACACTAAAGTTAAGAATAGTTGTTAAAACATTAGAAATAAGGTAGTTTAAGGACTCTCTCGCTATAAAGACCACATTATGACAAATCAACAAAAACAAACGAATCTAGTTCCCCGTCCACCTATTGTTGTTGTAATGGGCCATATTGACCATGGTAAATCAACTCTTCTTGATTACATACGAAAGGCAAATATTGTAGCCACAGAAGCTGGAGGTATTACCCAACATACAGCAGCTTATGAAGCAACACATACAGATGTAAATGGAAAAATATCTCATATTACTTTCATAGATACTCCCGGCCACGCTGCTTTTGTTGAATTGCGTTCACGTGGAGCACAGGTTGCAGATGTGGCTATTCTTGTTGTTTCCGCTGAAGATGGTGTGAAGCCACAAACACTCGATGCTTTAAAATCAATTCTTGATGCAAAAATTCCATACATTCTCGCTATTAATAAAATTGACAAACCAAACGCAAACATAGAACGTACAAAACAAACTCTTTCAGAAAATGAAATTTATATTGAGGAATGGGGAGGCAAAATTCCGGCTGTGCCTATTTCTGCAAAATTTGGTCAAGGCGTGGAAGATTTACTCGAAATGGTATTACTCACGGCTGAGCTTGAGGAATTAAAAGGTGATAGTTTGCTCCACGCCTCAGGTGTAATACTTGAGACGCATTTACATAAAACAAAGGGGCTTTCAGCTACTTTAATTATTAAAAATGGAATATTAAAAACTGGTTCATATATAGTTTCTGAACATGCATATGCACCGGTACGAGTTATTGAAAATTTTAAAGGAGAAAAAATTGAAAGTGCCACTTTCTCAAGCCCTGTTTGTATTACTGGGTGGACGAAACTTCCCACTATAGGCGCAGAATTTATGACTTATAATACAAAAAAGGAGGCGGAAGCATTTATAGAAGAATTTAAACTTAATCAAAAAGCAAAGGCTCCTCTTGCAAATTGTACCAGTGATGCAAACAAGGCCTATGTTCCAATAATAATAAAGGCTGATGTTGCAGGTACACTTGATGCTATTATTCACGAAATCAACAAACTAGAAAATGAAAGAGTTGCCGCAAATATTATATATACTGGTGTGGGAGATATTACTGAAAGTGATATACGTGCAGCGAGTGGAAAAGGAAACGTTGTCATTGTAGGATTTAATGTAAAAATAGATACTCAAGCCACTGTATTACGTGAAAGAGAAAATATTGAAACAAAAGTATTTGGTATTATTTACGAGCTTGGTGATTATTTGAAAGAACTTTTTGAGGCAAGAACTCCAAGAGTTTCTTGCGAGGAGATGAAAGGGCAATTAAAAGTTATGAAGTATTTTAGTGCGATGAAAGATAAACAAGTAATTGGAGGAAAAGTAATAAAAGGTGAAATTCATGTTAAAGAAATTGTAAAAATAATACGTCAAGATGAAGAAATTGATCGTGGAATTATAACAGAGTTACAACATTCAAAACAAAAAGTAAGTGAAGTGGAGGAAGGAAAAGAATGTGGATTATGCGTCGAATCAAAAACAGAAATAGCTCCGGGAGATATTTTAGAATCATTTACGGTTGTGGAACGCTAGAAGCGAATTTTTAATTTCAAATTTTTAATTTTCAAGTCCCAGTTTATTGCATTATCTGGGATAAATAATGTCTAAATTATTTAATTTCTAAAATATTTCCCACATTAATTAATTAAAAAATTATTTAAAAATCGACACAAAATAGGGAATGTGAGCTCAGAAGAGTTTCTGAGTGCAAGACCGGAGCACGACGGTGCGAGGTGTGGTCAGAAAATTTTTCAGCAGAAAAATATTTGTGACGTTCATGAATATATTTTGAGTCGTCCTCGGTACTCCGGGGATCCAGAATTAAATTACAAAATTAAAAATTTAAAATTATTTCATAAATCCATGAATACTAAAGATTTAAAAATAGCAGATATATTAAAAAAAATTGCAGGTGAATTTATTCAACGCAATTCTAATATGACGTCTCTTATCACAGTGACGAGAGTAGATGTAGCAGACCGTGGTGGCCGATCTATAATATTTGTTACTGTCTTCCCAGAAGACAAAGGAAAAGGGGCCCTTGATATGCTAAAAAGAAAACGAAGCGAGTTTAGAGAGGCAGTAAAAGATGGCCTCCGAGTGGGCCGAATCCCCTTCTGTGATTTTGAACTAGATGCCGCAGCAAAGCTACTGAGGACGATTGAGGGATTATAATTCCCTTTCTGTCATTCCCGCGAATGCGGGAATCCATGTGACATATTTGTGATTATTATCCAACAAGGGGCGTCGGTCAGGAATAAATTTTTGTCGTCACAAAAATTTTTCACGTTTGAGGCGGGGCGTCGGTCACACATAAAATTCTACTGAATTTTTGCGTAATCAAGAATATTTTTCTGCTGAAAAATTTCCTGACCACACCTCGGCTCGTCAGCCTCCGGTCTTGCGCTCAGGTACTCACCTGAGCTCACCCCGACTCAGTCGCCTTCGCTCCTTCCGTCTTTCGACCCCCGCACGAAAGCTCTACTCAGAGCTTTCTCTCGGGCACAAAAGAAAAACTCCTAAACTAGGAGTTTTTCTTTTGTGCCCGAGGCGGGGGTCGAACCCGCACGGCCATAAGGCCACAAAATTTTAAGTCTTGCGTGGCTACCAATTACACCACTCGGGCAATATTTGCTTACCGAGGCATTTTAGCATTTAAATATAAAATATTCCACCGTAAACAAAAAACTTAAATGTGCATATAATTTTTTTATTAAAATATATAAAGACACTGAACACTTTCCGCGATAGCAGAAAGTGTTCAGTATATTTCAATTTTGTTATATAATATTTATATGTCTATAGCATTTGATATTTTAAAAAGCATGTATCAAAAAGAAATAAATTGCAAGGGGTACAGATGTAATATCTTTGGCTTACCAATCTCATTTGTCCACAACAAACATTCTTTTAGGGCTGTTGTAAATCGATTAAGGAGAAATGGATATATAACATACGAGGATGAAATGTGGATAATAACAGAACTTGGTATAAATTATATTGAGAGAAAGAAGAATTCGTTTAAGCAATTTGATTCACCGTTTAAAAAAGATCATAAAAGAAATCTCTTAATTACCTTTGACGTGCCAGAGTCTAAAAAAGCTGAACGTGATTGGTTTAGGTGGCATTTAAAAAAATTTAATTATATTCTCATACAAAAAAGTGTTTGGGTGGGTCCTTCCCCACTCCCAAGGGAATTTACTAGTTATCTAAAAGATATAAAACTCAGTAAATGTATCAAAACATTCAAATTATCTAAACCAAATACTTCAAGTAAAAATAATATCAAATACATAAATAAACCCTGAACACTTTCCGCGATAGCAGAAAGTGTTCAGGGTTCGTCAATTTACACAATAAATAAAGTTAAATCCAAAAGTTAAATTCACCTTTTAAAAAGAAAGCGGATATGCTAATCTGTATGGTATTGGCGTGGTGGCGAAGTGGTAACGCTGTGGATTGCAAATCCTCCATGCGCGAGTT
>CAYZZT010000010.1:0-19611 GCA_964483025.1 uncultured Candidatus Saccharibacteria bacterium
ATGCGAAGCCTACCTTAGGGCCATCTATAGATAATGGCTTTTACTATGATTTCGATTTTGGAACTGAAACTCCAAAAGAAGAAGACTTGGTAAAAATTGAAAAAGCAATGAAAAAGCTTCTTCCAACATGGGAAGGTTTTAAACATTTAGAAATTTCTAAAGATGAGGCTGAGAAAATTTTTGAGGGAAATCCATACAAGCTGGAGCTCATAAATGAAATTGCAGAAAAAGGAGAAAAAATTACAGTCTATTATTCAGGAGCTAAAGATTTTGATTTCAGTATTGAAAATCTAAAGACAAGCGACTACAAACTTAAGACTGGTTTCTTTGACCTATGTCGCGGTGGACATGTGGAAAACCCATCTACAGAAATTAAGGCTGATTCATTTAAACTTTCTCGTATTGCTGGGGCATATTGGCGGGGTAATGAAGAGAACAAAATGCTCACACGAATTTATGGATTAGCATATGACACAAAAGAAGATCTGGAAAAATATGAATGGACTGTGGAAGAAGCAAAAAAACGAGATCACAAAAAACTTGGAAAGGAATTAAAATTATTTACAAGTTCCCCATTAATCGGTGCAGGCCTTCCACTTCTTCAACCAAAAGGCATGGCTATACGAAAAGCAGTTGAAGATTATCTTTGGGAACTACATAAACAAAAAGGTTATGACAGAGTTTGGACTCCACATATTGCTAAGGAAGAACTTTATATAACATCTGGTCATGCTGCTAAATTTGGTGATGAACTTTTCCGTGTGCAAGGTAAAGAGGAGGCTTTCATTATGAAGCCAATGAACTGCCCACATCATATGCAGATTTTTGCAGACAATCAATTCTCATACCGAGATATGCCAGTGCGATATTTCGAACCAGCCACTGTTTACCGAGATGAAAAAACTGGACAGCTTGCTGGGCTTACAAGAGTACGCGCAATCACTCAAGATGATGGACATCTTTTCTGTCGGTCTACTCAAATTAGCGAAGAGGTTTCAACTATAGTCGGTATTATTAAAGAATTTTATACAACTGTAGGATTAATGAATGACTACTGGGTACGACTTTCACTTCGTGGTGACGATAAAAGTGTATACCTAGGAAGTGATGAAGTTTGGGACAAGGCAGAAACTGCACTTGAAGAAGCTGCAAAAGAAAATAATTTAAACTACAAACCAGTAAGAGGTGAGGCAGCTTTTTATGGACCAAAATTAGATTTTATGTTTAAGGATGCGCTCGGCCGAGAATGGCAACTTGCAACAATTCAATGTGACTTTAATTTACCTGAGCGCTTTGACCTTTCATTCACAAATGAGAAAGGTGAAAAGGAAAGACCTGTTGTTATCCACAGAGCTATATCTGGCTCCCTCGAAAGATTTCTTGGAATTATTATTGAACACTTTGCTGGAGCATTTCCAACATGGCTCGCACCCATACAAGTGAAAATTATTCCTGTTCGAGAAAACCATATTGAAGAAGCAAAAAAACTTGCCGTATTACTTCGAGCAGAAGACATCCGTGTGGAATGTGATATATCAGACGACGGCTTTGGTAAAAAAGTTCGAGCAGGAAAAGTGGACCTGATCCCCTACACAGTGATCATTGGAGATAAAGATATTGAGGCTGGTGTGGTAACTCTTGAAAGTAGAGATAAGGGAAAAGTGGGAACAATTACAGTACAAGAATTGGTGGCTTTGCTTACTGAAGAAATAAAAGACAGGAAGTAATAAATAGAATACAAAACGAGCCGGCCCCTTTGGGGCCGGCTCGTTTTTTGAATACTGGATCCCCGGAGTACCGAGGATGCTCATAAAATATAGTCGTGGTTACACTCCTTATTTTATGGCAATTTTCTTCAACATATTCTCATTCTTGAAATCAAGAATCTTATTCTTTCTTTCAATCTTTGCACGTTTTGAAACTATCATATATGCGCCTAATGCACTGAACATAAATAGTCCAATTATAAATGCAACAAATTTTGGATTATCACCCACACCTGTATATGGAACCTGATTCAAGTAAACAGAAGAAAGAGATGCTGGGGTTCCTAAGTTTGGATATGTAAGACCGCTAACAACTACAGTTGGGCAAGAAACTGATCTAGTTTTTCCATCTGAAGTCACAGTAACGGTTGCATATTTTGTTCCAATAGTATTGAAGACCTTTGAAATAACTGAACTATTTCCGTATAATCCATCTGTGCCACTCCATGAATAACGATAATTTCCGTTCCCACCATAAGCATATGCATTCCATACGGCAGTTTGACCCAATGAAAGATTTGCAGAGTTTACTGTACAAGAAAGATTAAGATTATCATTATAAGGAGGATTATAATCATCATTTACATACACAGTTCCACAAGAACGTGTAATAGACTGATTACCCGAACGAATTGTTACATTCCCATATTTTGTTCCAGCTGAACTATAATATACATTAACATCTCTTCCTGTTCTACCTGAAAGTGGAGATGATCCAGACCATTCATAAGAATATGATCCATTTCCTCCGGAAGCATCAGCTCTCCATCGTACAGATTCGTCTACATTAATATTTGAATCGTCGACTGAACATGAACCCGAAAGATTTTGATTTTGCTCTTCAACATATACAGTCCCACAATCAGCAGATACTGTTTTTCCGCCAGAAGTTACTGTGACATGAGCATTCTTTGATCCAATAGAATTATATGTTTTTGAAATTTGTCTACCCGAACCTGAAAGTCCATCTGTGCCACTCCATGAATATGAGAATGATCCAGAACCACCCGAAGCATAAGCTCTCCAAGTTACAGATTCGTCAACATCAATATTACTTCTATCTGCAGAACAAGACAGAGAAATATTTGGGACAACTGGGGGAATTGGCTCACATGTTGTACAAACTGGTGGAGTATAACAATCATAACAATAGTTATCATAATAAGAAGTTCCGCAATCATAACAATAGTTATCATAATAAGAACCTCCACAATCATAACAATAATTGTCATATCCACCGTAATAAGAACCGTATCCGGAATCATAATAAGATCCGTATCCAGAGTCATAATAGTTATCATATCCTGAGCCATAATAAGATCCGTAATATGAAGAATCATATCCTGAACCATAATAACCTGAACCATAATACCCACCATCATAAGCATTTGCTTTAATTGCTGGTGTTGTAAATAAAATCGCCAACACTAGGAAAAACATAGCGCCAAACGATAAAACACTTAATTTTTTAGTTATTTTTTCCATATACTATATTATACACTATCCAATCTATAATGTCAACTATTTGATAATTTTCTACTTGATTGTGTCAAAATAGGCCTCAACCACGTATCTTTCTGACTTTTGCCCAAAAGTGTTGCATGTTGAGAGTGTGAGCATTCGATCTTTCCTATCAAAAGTGACTAAAACATCTTTATCTGTAGCTAATTTCACCGAAGATACCTTGTAAACATAAATCTTCCCATCTTCCCCACTCACCTCTATGACGTCGCCCGAAGATAAAGATTTCAAATTATTAAAAGCTTTGTATGCCTGATTTTGTACAACCTTAATTCCCGTGCTATGTGCAAAGAGAAACATATTGCTCGCCAAAAGATTTCCTGAACCCGGATAATGCACGGCGCCTTTTTTTAAATATTCATCCAACACATCCACATTATCACTTTGCGGATTTGAAATAGATACATCCACACCAATTTTAAAAATCTTAATATGAGTAGGCAAAACTACTTCCGAGACAACGTTTTCATTATTTTTTACAGAATTTTCTTTGCCAGAAAATATATTTGGGCCAAATTCAAGCTCGGTCGGCACAGCATTCAAAGAAAATAATATAATTAATAGCAAAATTAATATACCAAAGAATACAAAAATAAGTTCTTTTTTGTGTGTCTTCCACAATGGCTTCTTTTCTAGAGAATTTAACATTATTTCAATTGTACTCACGTTTTCAAAGTTGGTCAATAATATGAAGCTTCTCGCAGCAAGCTGTCGAGAAGCTTCATTTTGAGACCCTCTCGGTTCTCAACGACTTCGTCTGCTCTCCTCCACGGGGAAAACTAGAGTTTTCCCCGACCCCCTTTCCTTACCCTGAATTTATTTTCGCGGCTCTGATACGAAAATGAATTCAGGGTAATTTATTGACAAAATAACTAAAAGTTGTAGAATAGAAAATATGAAGAAAAATATACCTAACCCAATACTAAGAGGTGCACTTATCGCAGGAATGCTTATTCTTGTTGTATTTGCATTAATTGGAATCACAAAAATCGTGCCAAAGGCTATAAATTCGATTGGCTCAGCTTTTTCAAGCATTAGCTCTTCCCTATTTTCACCAAAACAAACTATTATACTCTCACTTTCAAATAATTCAGTGAAATCAGGAGAAGAAGTAAATATTTCTTTTGAACATAAAAATAAAAGTACAGCTGGGATTTATGAATTTAAATTTGATTGTTCCAATAGAGACCTTTCAATGATTTTGATGGATGGTACGAACCAAACAAATATGCCCTGCACCGCCACAAGTACATTAAATTCAAATCCTTTCAAAATAATTCCTCAATTAAGAGATCAAAATTCTTTTGTAGATTCCTATATCTATGTATCTTTTTATGATAC
The DNA here is from genome assembly GCA_964483025.1 of uncultured Candidatus Saccharibacteria bacterium. Taxonomy (GTDB): domain Bacteria; phylum Patescibacteriota; class Minisyncoccia; order Phycocordibacterales; family CAIZIN01; genus CAIZIN01. Next base: position 4,629 of record CAYZZT010000010.1, read on the forward strand.
AGAAAAAAATATAAAAGAAGCTATTGGAAGGACAGTACTTACAGTACAAAATGGAACAATGCGAAGTGGGGGCGTTACAGTTGCAACAACATCAATAGCAACAACTACTTCGGTTATAAAAAAACCAACAACAAACCAAAAATTAGTAAATAATAATATAATCAAAAAATCAGACTTACGTATTACTGCAAAAGATACAGGTATTGTTGTAAATAATATTTTTATTCCAAAAACAACTTTTACATCTTATGAGACTGCCTCTGTGCGATTTGATATTAGCAATGTCGGTAATATTCCTACAGGGGTTTGGCAATTTACAGCTCTCCTTCCAACAATCCCAAGTCAAGTATTTCCATCAGGAAATCAGCCTTCACTTCTTCCGGGAGAAACTATTGAATACACACTCTCAATGAGAAATCTTGCTGTGACTGGAAATAATACGGTATTAATAAATGTAGATCCTTCACAAACAGTATCTGAACTTTCAGAAGTAAATAATGTAGCTGTTATGACACTTGTGAATTCAGGTGTAGGATACAGTACTGGTTTAATCTTGCCAAACAATTACAATAATTATAACTATAATTACTACAATAATTCAGACTTAATGTTGCGAATTATTTCAAAAGGCTATATTGATAGAAACAATGGGAGATATTACACAGCTAGTTCTGTTTCAGAAAATAATCGCGTGGCTGTACGTTTTGAAATTGAAAATATAGGCAGAGGTGAAACTGGACCATTTATTTTCACAGCGGATCTTTCTGGCTATTCAGAAGACCGATACACATCCCCTGTTCAAACAACTTTTTACCCCGGAGAAAAAAGACAATACACTGTTGATTTTAATTCTGGAGTAGCTGACATTGGAACAAACACAGTCACAATTCGCCTTGATACAAATAATAATGTAAACGAGACAAATGAGGATAACAATAAGTTGAGTGAGGAGATAAGAGTGTACTAAATTAGTTTGTAGTGAGTAGGTTGTAGTGAGTAGTGAAAATGAGCCGGCCCCGAAGGGGCCGGCTCTTTTTGAATTTGTTTAATTTTTAGAATTTAATTCTTTTGGATTTGTTTCGGATTTCGTGCTTCGAATTTCGGATTTGGGTTGAACTTGGATCCCCGGGAGTACCCGAGGATGACAAAACTACACATCCAGGTTTGCAAGTTTTGCATTCGACTGTATAAACGACTTTCTAGCTGGCACATCCGTACCCATAAGCATATCAAATACAATATTTGCGTCTGCAGCATCATCGACAGTTACTTGTTTCAAAATTCGTCGAGCAGGATCCATTGTTGTTTCCCAAAGTTCTTCAGCATTCATTTCTCCGAGACCTTTGTATCGTTGAACATGAATCTTTGAAGCTTTAACTTTTGAATTTCTTCCCGTGCCTTCATTTTCTTCTTCAATTTCAGCTTCGGTTTCAGACTCTTCAGCTATCTGCTCCCCATCTTCCACAGGTTCAATTTCTTCAGGATTCAAACCCTCTTTTTCTAAATATTTATTTTTATCCTCATCATTATAAAAATACGAAACTTCTTTTCCTTTTTTAATTTTGTATAAAGGTGACTGAGCAATATAAATATGTCCAAGATCAACAAGCGGACGGAAATATCTAAAGAACAATGTAAGAAGAAGCGTACGAATGTGCGCCCCATCCACATCGGCATCAGTTGCGATAATTACTTTATGATATCTTAATTTACTAATATCAAATGTATCTCCAATAGCCGCGCCTAGTGCAACTACAAGATTTTTTACCTGTTCAGATGCAAGCATTTTATCAAGTCGCGCTCTTTCAACATTCAAAATCTTTCCTCGAAGTGGAAGTATAGCTTGAATACGTCTGTCGCGCCCTGTCTTTGCTGTACCTCCAGCGGAATCTCCCTCCACAATGAATAGTTCAGATTCCGAAGCGTCTTTTGTTTGACAGTCTGCAAGCTTGCCCGGCAAAGTCATTCCTTCAAGAGCTCCTTTTCTTAGCACTGAGTCTTTCGCTGCCTTGGCTGCCTTTCTGGCTCGAAGAGCAAGGATAGATTTGTTTACAATTGATTTTGCATCATCTGGGTGTTCTTCCAAAAACATTGAGAAAGCATCACCAAAAACAGAAGCCACTGCACCCTGTGCCTCTGTGGATCCAAGTTTTGCTTTTGTCTGCCCCTCAAATTGAATTTCGCGAAGCTTCACAGAAACCACAGCGGTCAAACCTTCAAGCACGTCATCGCCAGTAAAGTTGTCATCGGCTTCTTTTATAATATTTGTTTTTCGGGCGTAAGTATTTACTATTCGAGTAAGTGCAGTTTTAAATCCTGTAAGATGTGTTCCTCCTTCTGGTGTGTGAATATTGTTTGCAAAACACATTATGTTGGATGAAATATCATCTACATATTGTAAAGAAATTTCTACAGACTCCACTCCTTCTGCCCCCTTCTCTACATAAAAAACATTTGAGTGAATTGGCTTTTGAAGTTGATTATAAAATTTAACAAGAGAAAGCAAACCTCCTTCAAAATAAAATGTTTGTGATGGAACTTCAAGTCCCAAATCTTTCATGTAAAACACATCTGCAAGATCAATCTTTTCTTTATAATTCATTGCATCAATAACAGTAATGCGAAGCCCTTTCACAAGATATGCCTGCTGTCGCATATGACCAACTATTCGACTAAATTCAAAACTTTGTTTACCAAAAATTTCTTCATCTGGCTGAAACATTACAATGGTTCCATGCTCATCTGTTTTATCAATTTTCTTAACTGATGCTTTTTTCTTTCCACGAGAATATTCCTGCATGTACACGCCTTTGTCTTTATGAACCAAAACCTGAGTATAACTTGAAAGCGCATTCACAACAGATGCACCCACGCCGTGAAGACCTCCAGAAACTTTATATCCTCCTTCACCTCCAAATTTACCTCCCGCGTGAAGTGTGGTCATAATGGTTTCAAGTGCAGAAACTTTTGTCTTTGCATGAATATCAACAGGAATACCTCGTCCGTTATCTACCACCCGAATATGATTATCGGGAAGAAATGCAACTTCGATATGATTACAAAAACCACCCATCGCTTCATCGCGTGAGTTGTCGAAAATTTCTGTAATAAGGTGGTGAAAACCATCTGGACCAGTTGTACCTATATACATTCCGGGGCGCTTTCGCACCGGCTCAAGCCCTTCTAGGACCTGAATAGCATCTGCTCCATAAGTATCCTTCTTCTCTTTTTTAACTTCGTTTTTAGCCATAATATGTAAGGTATTATATCAAATTTTGATGCAAAATTCCTATTGACAACACACCTAATTGTGACATATTTTGGATATTTATGAGTAATTTAGCCATAATTTGAGAGATATATTCATATACAAAAAATTATACACAAAAATGACGACTATCGCTTTTGTGTATAATTCAAAAAGAAAAAATAAAATACAACCCCCAAGCTACCAGACTTCAAGTGCCAATCTAAACAAAATAGCGGGAGGGACGGCACCCCAAAACCGAGTGCGAAAGGACGGCAACATCCGCATCGACATTGAGCTCGCCGGAGCCGGGGTCCCAGCCGGAGTAGACGAAACGGGAGCCGGATTTTGTACCAGATAGCCATAGGCCACTTTTTTTGTTGTAATCAGATAGATGAATATTTGTTTCGTCAAAACTTTTCCTTTCAAAGATTAGAAAGTCTTCTAAAGTACTTAAATATTGATCTGGATTTGCTTTAAAGAGCTTTTCAGCATCTCCCGCTGTGATATTTAGATGAATTTCTTGTCCGGTTTTTTCTTGTATTTCTGGGAGGATTTTCTTGTGATAGAGAATAAGGCGAGGTTTGTCAACTCCGATGCTTTTAGCTCCTTCAAAGCCTCCTCCTTGATCAAAGTTTGACCCTGTGAAATTTCCATTACCCATCTTCATCTTTTCTGCAAGTTCTGGGAGGGGGATATTGGCGGGAATGAGTAGGATGTCGTCAAAACCATTTTCTTCTATGGCTCGTTGTATTTCTACGCTGTTTCTAGACCAGATTTCTTTGATGGAGTCTTCGAAGTCTATAGGTAGGTCAATATTGGTTTTTTGGTAAAAACTAGTAAAATCTTCGAGTTTTTCTTCGATGTTTATGGTGATTGTTTCTTGTGTTTCTAATTTACCAGTATTTGGGTTTGTATATGTGAAGACGGCTTGTATTTCTTCTTGTATTTCAGGTATGTTTTCTCCACTTTTTAAAACTTTGTTCATTTTTTCAATCCTTTCCAGTATTTTAGATATTTGGGTTTGCATTACTACCTTTCTTTTTTCTCCAGACCCTTCCTCTCCTTCGTCGGAGTCTTCAAAACTTCCGTCTGATAAGTTTTTATTGTATTTAGCTAGTTCTGTTTGTATGTTTTTTACCAATTTATCAAAATTGGCTTTGTAAGCTATGCGAGCTTTTTCTTGGTTTGTGGGTTCTTTTGGGATGAGAGGTATTTGTGGGGGTTTCATGGGTTGTATTATATCTTAAATTACACAGAAGCTAAATGCTCTTTTAATAAATCGCCTAAAATTATTGGGAGTTTTTCTGCTGTTTCCGCCAACCTTCCATCTGGAGCATAAGTGATAAGTGTTTTAGAACCAGAATTTGTTATTCCAATACCAATAGTCACAACACCATTTTCTCTTAAATTTTTTAAAACTCCAACAACCCTACCCAAGTCATCACTTTCTCCGTCTGTAAAGACAATGACAATTTTTTTAAGTTCCCCTTCTTTAATTTTTCTCTTAGTTTTTTCTTCTAGTGAACTTGCAATAGTTTCAAGTGGAACAAAATCTGTTGTAGAACCATTACAGGAAGCAAGTTTTGAAGCGGTTTTTATTCTATCTATTTCGCTCAAATCTCCAGACATTACTTTTATAGGCTTTCTATCATCATCTGAAGATTGAAAAGAATATATCTCAGATCTAATTTCTAAAGGTTTGTTTAAATTTCCCTTTTCCTTTTTACATATATCAGCAAAATCCTTTAGTGCCTCCATCATTAAAACAGTAGCTTTTTGTTGCTCGATAAGCTTTTGCCCTTCCATAGAACCAGACCTGTCACACACCAAACTTATTTCAATTTCCCCAAACTTATTATCCTGTTTTTCCTTTAATTCGTGCGTCTCCCAAACTTTTGGAGAAAGGTTGCCTCTTCGCACTTCTGCCACAAGCTCTGCGGGTTCCACCAAATCTTCTCCCTCTTCCACTGGATATTTGGGATTCAATTTTTTATTTTTCCTTTTTGATATTATTTTAGCAATAAGCTCACGAAGTTCTTCTATAACATTCCTATTTGTTTCGGGGTTTATAATTTTCTCTAAATCTTTTACCAACTTTCTGTATTGTTGTAAATCTTCCTTTTTAACACCAATATTTTTTGCATACTCTTCGTCAAGTTCTTCCTGTATTTCTTTTTCGCTTTTCATTTCTGCTTTTTTGGCTTTTTCATATTCTTCCACAGCCTTTTCTATATCTTCCTGTGATACTGCATTTGGTGTCATTTCATCGGCTTTATCATATTCCTTTTTCCATAATTCATTTGGGTCAAAATCTTCGTCCAAATCCCCATCTCCACTTTCTGTGCCTTTTTTATCATCACCTTCACCGCTTTCACCATCCTCATCATCTTTTCCTTCACCGTTATCACCCTCTTCATTTTCTTCTCCTTTTTCTCCTTCGTTTTCATCATCATTTTCTTCCCCCTTCTCTCCTTCATCTTCTTTATCTTTTTCATCTTCACCTTCCTTTTTTTCTTTTTTATCTTTCTTTTTCTTTTCTTCCTTTTTCTCTTTTCTTTTTTCTTTTTCTTCCTCAATATCTTTTTCTTTCAATTCTTCAATAATAGGCATTATAAATTTATCCTGCAAGGCCAACCTGTCAGACATTGAAGTGTTTGGCGAGGTCATGATATCAATTAATGAAATTCCACTTTTACCTTTTACTTTTTCTATTTGATCTAATTTGACCCTTACTTCATCTGATACAATACACTTTTCATCTGGTACTCTAGATTCACGAAGTAAAGCTTGTGCAAACTGAATATGCCTTGGTGCTTTTGTAAAATCTTTTTCTTTAAAAAGAATTTCTGTATACATACCCTTTTCAATATCCTGCATATCTTCATTAGACTTTGAAATTACACTTCTATTTACATGAATATCCGCCACACAATTGTCAGTAAGTGAAAAAGCTCGTGACTTTTTTATTCTATCTAAATATTTTTTAAATTTGAAAATTCCACCATTCTCAGCAAGGATCTGTTTCTTTTCTAAAAAATGTTCAATTTCGTGAAGTGAAGCAAAAAGAGTTCGCTCGTCTGAGAGGCCGAGCTCTTTATAAAACATTGAGTTTATATAAATTGTATTTTTTTTAAGATTAAAAGCAAAAGTATTTAATCCTTTTGGCGCCGGCTCTATCACTATCGAACCTCTCGCATAATGTTCAAGCATTTCCCTGTGGCTTTCCACAAAAGCCATAGCCTGCTCGTGCTCACTTTTTGATTGAGGCGGTGTGGACAAAATAGATTCTCCAATTTTCCACTCCTTATTTTCCTCTTGTTCTTGTTTTATTATGTTTGGTTTTTCCATATATGTTTAAATTTCACCCTGTTAAATTTAAAGTCATTTAACGGGGTGAACCCTGTTAAATATGATTTGAGCTTGTTTTTAATAAAAATAATAAAAAAAGAAAAAATAAAATACAACCCCCAAGCTACCAGACTTCAAGTGCCAATCTAAACAAAATAGCGGGAGGGACGGCACCCCAAAACCGAGTGCGAAAGGACGGCAACATCCGCATCGACATTGAGCTCGCCGGAGCCGGGGTCCCAGCCGGAGTAGACGAAACGGGAGCCGGATTTTGTACCAGATAGCCATAGGCCACTTTTTTTGTTGTAATCAGATAGATGAATATTTGTTTCGTCAAAACTTTTCCTTTCAAAGATTAGAAAGTCTTCTAAAGTACTTAAATATTGATCTGGATTTGCTTTAAAGAGCTTTTCAGCATCTCCCGCTGTGATATTTAGATGAATTTCTTGTCCGGTTTTTTCTTGTATTTCTGGGAGGATTTTCTTGTGATAGAGAATAAGGCGAGGTTTGTCAACTCCGATGCTTTTAGCTCCTTCAAAGCCTCCTCCTTGATCAAAGTTTGACCCTGTGAAATTTCCATTACCCATCTTCATCTTTTCTGCAAGTTCTGGGAGGGGGATATTGGCGGGAATGAGTAGGATGTCGTCAAAACCATTTTCTTCTATGGCTCGTTGTATTTCTACGCTGTTTCTAGACCAGATTTCTTTGATGGAGTCTTCGAAGTCTATAGGTAGGTCAATATTGGTTTTTTGGTAAAAACTAGTAAAATCTTCGAGTTTTTCTTCGATGTTTATGGTGATTGTTTCTTGTGTTTCTAATTTACCAGTATTTGGGTTTGTATATGTGAAGACGGCTTGTATTTCTTCTTGTATTTCAGGTATGTTTTCTCCACTTTTTAAAACTTTGTTCATTTTTTCAATCCTTTCCAGTATTTTAGATATTTGGGTTTGCATTACTACCTTTCTTTTTTCTCCAGACCCTTCCTCTCCTTCGTCGGAGTCTTCAAAACTTCCGTCTGATAAGTTTTTATTGTATTTAGCTAGTTCTGTTTGTATGTTTTTTACCAATTTATCAAAATTGGCTTTGTAAGCTATGCGAGCTTTTTCTTGGTTTGTGGGTTCTTTTGGGATGAGAGGTATTTGTGGGGGTTTCATGGGTTGTATTATATCATTTTTTATATTTTTTTGTACACCAAATTTATATCAAAATTCATCATAAAATTCACTAAAAATACCATTCTCGTTCTGTATTTTTGATAGTATTTTTTTCTTCAAATTATATGAATTACAATGTTTTAACATACCAAAATATGAGTCTATATTTTCACTACATATTTTTGAAAACATTTTGCCCTTTGTCTTATTTCTCAAAAGAACCGCTTTCGGCAACACAACATAGCCTAAAAAATCAATACCCCACAAAGCATTGTGAATACCTGTCTTTTCAATAGGTATTTCTAATTTTAACTCCTTGCTTACAAATTCCATTATTTTAGCTCTTACCTCTTCTAGTTTCTTAAAGTTATTTGAAATTATTACAAAATCATCATTGTATCTGATGTAAAATCTACATCCTAATTCTTTCTTAATATATAAATCAAGATTGTGTAAGTATATATTTGCAAAAATTTGGCTAGTAATGTTTCCTAGTGGAACACTTTTCATACTTTCTCCACCATCATTAAAGCTTCGAATAACTTCTTCAATAATTGCAAAAGTTTTATCACAAATTACTTTTTGTTTTATAATTCCCAATAATATATTATGGTCTATATTATTAAAATATTTTCGAATATCACATTTTAACACAAAACAATTTCCATCCGTTCTTGCTAATTTTATAAAATATCTTAGTGTTTTTATGGCCCTATGATGCCCCTTATAATTCCTCGAGGAATATGAATCAGAAATGAAAATAGGCTCATACAAATTTGTTAAATATTTATAAATAATTTGATGCACTATCCTATCTCTCACATCTGCTTTATATATATCTCTTTTTTTATTATCAAACACTTGAAAATATTCATATTTACTATGTTTATATTTAAATTTATGCATATCCTCGTGTAAAGAAAAAATATTATCCTCCAAATGATACTCGAAATAAATAATATCCTTTTTTCTGGTTTTACCTAACTTAAATGTCTTCCAAGACTCAAAAATATTATAAATTGAAAATAATTCATCAAACATAATGGAAAATAAAAAAGATTTTGAAAAAATTGAAATGCCTATATTATTACAACTACAAGTATTATATGAGATAGTTCATAAACTCATTTTTACCCTACCTAAATACGAAAGATATTCTCTTGGAGAAAAAATTCAAGACGCTATATTGGTATCTATTGAGTTTTCAGTCATTGCAAATGGAGCTAACAAACTTGAAAAAGAAAAAATATTACTACGACTAAATGCAAAAATAGAGCTATTAAAAATTTTTTTTAGACTTGGCTTAAACTGTAAACTAATAGAATCTCAAACCTATATTGAAGTAATAAAAAGACTTCAGGAAATAGGCCGAATGACTCAAGGCTGGATTAAATATTCCAAAAATATGATTTAAATAGCGGGAGGGACGGCACCCCAATTTCGAGTTCGAATTGTCGGCATCATTCGCATTGACATTGAGCTTGCCGGAGTCGGGGTTCCAGTAGGAGTTGACGAAACGGGAGCCGTGCCTCTTGTAGCCTTAAACTATCCGATCTGGTGTGGAAACAATAATCTTTATTAAAGCTCAAAAGCTTCAGTTTAAAACTGCTATTTTGTTTTAATATCATAGGTTATAGATATTAAAATATTGAAAAAGTTCAATATTTCTTTTAATCTACACACCCGACTCTGGTAGGCATAAATTATTTTAATAATTTACACCATACTCACCAAAGTTCATTCATATTAGATTTTTTAAAAAGAAAAAAATAAGTTACAATCCCCAAGCTACCAGACTTCAAGTGCTAATCTAAACAAAATAGCGGGAGGGACGGCACCCCAATAGCGAGAACGAATAGTCGGCATCAAACGCATGGACATTGAGCTTGCCGGAGTCGGGGCGCCAGCAGGAGTCGACGAAACGGGAGCCGGATTTCGTGCGAGGAGTCCAAGTCCAACCGTCTTCATCTAAATACTTGCCCGATTCTTTAAAATACTTTTTTTGAAATATTATATAATCTTCGAGAGATAAAGATTCTTCTATGTTTACATCTTCTGCCTTTACGTTTAATGTAGCCTTAAGTTCTGGTCTATCTTTTAAATTTTGAGTTTTGTGAACTAAAACGATACGAGATTTATCAATGCCAGAGCTTTGCAATGGAACACCTCCCAAATTTGAAACCGTTGTATTTGAACTAATTCCATCGTAATATCCATTTTTCATTTTCATTTTTTCTGATAATTCAGTGATATCTAAATCAGCAGGAATAATGAGGATATCATCAAAACCATTTTCTTCGATGGCTTGTTGCATATCTTCACTATTTCTAGACCAAATTTCTTTGATATTTTCTTCGAAGTCTGGTAGAATATCAATACCAACTTCATTATATAAAGAAATAAATTCTTGAAGTTTTTCTTTGATATTAAGCTCTACATTTTCTTTCTTTTCAACTTTTGTATCTGGATCAGTATATGTATATTCTGCAGAAATAATAGAACTTATATTATTTTCCTTGCCTAAAATACTTTTTAATCTATTTGCCACACCTTTTGAAAAAGCGTCATTTTCTGGACCCTCCTCACTACCGAGAGAAAATTCATCTAATGGGTTTATATCCTTTTCTCTAACATTAAAGGGGTCGAGCTCTGCAAGCTCTGAAAGAGTAATATGTACAACTTTAGCAGATTTTTCTTTTAGCTCAACAGCCTTTGATTTTTCACCTCTTTCGGCTTTTATTTTTACACCATTAAAAATATCTTTTGGAAGACCGAGCTCTTCTGGAGTAACTGTTTTCAAAAATCCCTTAAGAGCAAATATTTTAGCTGCGAGGATGTGATCTTCTCTACTTTCTTCATCGGAACCAAAAGTAAGTTCCGCGACCAATCTATCATCAATAAATTCTGCAAAAGTTTTACCGCTTTCTTTTTCCATCCCCCACTGTGAAAGAATATCACTCACCGAACCTTGAGTCATCACGAAACTTTTTAATTGAGACTTAACATTTGAGGCACTTAAAGCTCCAATTGATTTTGCTTCTTCATCAGAAAGTTCACCGGCATAGGCCTCCTGAATACTTACCATCGCTTCTGCAAGTTTTGGTAATGTTACATTTATATCGTGCCAAGAGAGATCTATCGAACCATCGGCATTCATTAGGCGAGAAAGCATTATGTCATAGCTTTCAGATACGGGACTGTAGTTTATTTCTAAATGATTCTGCCTAAACTCTCTTTTTATTTCATCAGGCAAATCTTGTCTGTCTGAATGCTTTTCAGATTTTAAGTTTGCTGTGCAAATGATTTGATGACCATGTGCCATCCTTAGCTCTTTGTTTCCTGTTATAGGTACCATTTTACCGGGCCTATAACTAAACAAACCTTTTATCATCGCTTGTTGATCTTTTGTAAGCCTATTAAATTCATCATAAATTATAGGCTTTCCCTCTTGAATTGCTCTTGATTGCTTTCCATAGACAAATTTAGTAACAGGTGTTCCTGAATCATTTTCAATCCCCATTTTGCCCCAAATATCAGACTCTCGAGTTTGTTCATTGCAAAAAACAACTTCTGCACGTTTACCCGTTAAAGTTTCCGCCACTAATTTCCCGATTGAAGTTTTTCCTGTACCAGTTGGGCCGTGAAGGAAAATAGGTCTCCCTGTAATCATCTTCTTTTCTATAAATTCAATGTACTTTTTTACCGATGGAGTCATTGCAATTCCACCTTCCATATGAAGACCTTTTTTGTATTCTATGAGTTCATGCGCTCTAGCAATTTTGGGGTACCGAGTACTCAAAACAATAAATTCTTTCTCAATTTCAGTTTTTTCTTTTTCTAACTTGTCCAATATACGTTTTGAAATTTTATGAGTATCTCCACCAAACAAAATCTGTTGACTTTCTCGACTGATAGCCTTTTTGAATTCTTCTGCCTTTTTAGATAAATTATCAATTTTAAAATAATTTTGCCCCAACTCTTCAATAATAGCCTCCTCATCTAAAAATCCTGATTTAGCAGACTGTTCTCTTTGCCCTCTTATGAGCGCCTTCGCTTTTGAAATGCCACCAATTTTTTTAATATTAAAATCAGAAACTTTTTCATCTATTTCACCAATTCCCTCCTTATATATTTCTTTTTTAATTTGACTTACATCATCTTTTAATACACCCGCTTTCATTAAGGCTTTTCTAAGCTCTTTTCTATCTTCACCAAGAATAGCAAAATTAGTTTCTTTGTCTAAATTACTTTCATTATCATCAAGTTGTTGCCTTTCATTATTAGAAGAAAATTTCATATTTAAATTATATCAAAAATTACTAAAATATCTATCTTAAATACTACCTCACCTGCCATCCGTCCTTCCCATTCATCTCCTCAGTAATTTTGTTCATTATTTCATTTATTTCGCTTTCCTCAAGAGTTTTTTCCATCGATTGAAGTACTAGGCGATAAGCATATGATGTTTTACCATCTTTCGAAAAGACATCAAAAAGTGAAACTCTTTTGAGTAAATCTCCTGCATATTTTTTAATTATGTTTTCAATTTCAACTTCATTCCCTTCCCCCTCTGTCCAAACTGCAATATCTCGCACTGAAAAGGGGTATTGAGAAATTGGCGAATATTTTATGATTTCCCTATCGATAAAATCAGGTAGAACCAAATTGTCACTTGCGAGTTCAATTATTTTTTCAAGATCAAATTCGACACTAGTTTGTAGTTGGTAGTTTGTAGTGGGTAGAGTAGGATGCGAGACTGGATTCCGGACTGAATCCGGAATGACAGCAATGGAGTCAATTTTCAAGGCTTCGCAAATTTCATCAAAGACCTTTTGTATATCTTCTTCTGGAGTTTCGCCTTTTATCTTCTTTGCAAAGGCAACCGCTAAAGATAGTCTCAAACCTTCTTCATCTTTTGTAAAAACAGAACCTATTTCAAATATTTTTATTTTTGAAAGCCCGAGCAAATCTGCATATCGTAAATTTTGAACCAAAGCTTCAGACAACTGGCTTTTCAAAGTATTACGGATAAAAGATTTATCAGATGCTAAAGCATTCAATACTTCTAATTCACCTTCTGGCTGAAAAGTATATGTAAGAACTTCAGAAAAACCAGAAGCTACCAAATACTCTCTAATAATTGATTCTACAATTAGTCTTTTGTTACATTTTTGTAAAGCTATAATTTCTGGCCTTCTTGATTCAATATGTTCATATCCATAAATCCTACCGATCTCTTCAATCAAGTCTTCTTTTATTCGTATATCAAAACGATCAGACGGAACAGCAACAACATAACTACCCTCTTTTATTTCAAAATCAAATCCAAGTCTTTTCAAAATAGACCGTATATCAGAGTCTGCAATGTTCACACCAAGCAATCTTTCCACCTCTGCCTCACTTACATTTACACTAAATTTTTCAAAAACTTTTGGGTACACATCTTTTACTCCCTCAAGTTCCCCACCTGCAATTTGTAAAATCAAATCAACACACATTTCTAAACCATCCATTGCATAATCTGGAGTGATTTCATTTTCAAAACGCTTTGAACTTTCATTACGTAAATTATATAAACCTGAAAATTTACGTGTAACAACTGGATCAAAATTCGCAGCTTCAACAATTATATTTTTTGTATCATTATTTATTGCTGTTTTAACACCGCCTTTTATTCCAGCAAGCACCAAAGGCCCAGAATCATCTGCTATAACACATTCTCCTTGCCCAAGCTCTATTGCTCGGTTCCTCTTATCTTCCACACCCGTAGCGTCTAGAAGGCTCAAAACCTCCCCTTCCTTGCCTGCACGAGCTGTAATGCCTCCCACGAGCTTATCCGCATCAAAAGCATGAAGTGGCTGGCCTAAGCCATACATTACATAATTGGTAATATCCACAATATTGTTGATTGATTTTTGACCAATAGTTTCTAATCTTTCTTTTAGCCATTCTGGTGACTCGCCTATTTTTATATTTTTTATATATGCACCACAATACCGCCTACAAAGTTTTTCATCTCCAATTTTAATTTCCAATTTATTAGATACAGGAAATTCTTTTTTAGGAACAACATCCTTAAACGTAAGATTAAAAATTGCACAAATTTCTTTAGCAATACCCCTATGAGAAAGCGCGTAATGATTTCTATCTGGCAATACTTTAATATCAAAAGCTTCATCATCTCCAATTTTTTCGATATTTTCAACTTCAAAAGCATGCATAATAATCCCGTCCACAAGTTTGTCTGTATCGGGTAGTTTTTCTTCTATGAAATCCTGTAACCAGTTTCTACTGACAATCATAATTTTTAATTTTAATTTTTAAATCTATCTCGACACAAATTTACGAATGGGCACGAATGACACGAATAGAATTCCTAATTCCACGTATTGTCATCCTCGCGAATGCGGGGATCCAAGTTCTGCATTCAAAATATTTAAATACTTAAATTCAGGACTTGGATTCCCGGGAGTACCCACAAGTATTTTTCTGCTGAAAAATCTTCTGGGCACAACTCGCGCCGTCGCGCTCCGTTCTTGCAGTCGGGTCCCATCCCGACTTCACGAGAATGACAGAAAGAAGTGTTGTATTTTATTCGTGTAATTCGCTGAGTTCATTCGTGTATTGGTGTCGTGTTGCTAAAACTGGTTGAAAATGCGTAAATCTGGCTGATAAATCATACGAACATCCGGAATTCCATATTTAATCATTGCAAACCTATCGAGTCCAAGACCGAAAGCAAAACCACGATATTCTTCAGGATCAATATTTACACCAGAAAGCACTTTCGGATGTACCATTCCCGCACCCATCACTTCCATCCACTTACCTTTTGTGAAAACGTCAACCTCTACCCCCGGCTCCACGAAAGGAAAAAAACTAGGCCTGAAACGAACTTTAATTTCTTCTCCAAAAAATTTTTCAAAAAAATATTCGAGTAAACCTTTCAAATCTTTCATCGTAATATCAGTGCCAACACAAAGTCCCTCAAGCTGAAAAAAGTTTGCTTCATGTGTTGCATCTGTAGCTTCATTCCTAAAAACCCGCCCCGGCATTATAACCTTAAGTGGCGGTTTATGATTTTCCATGTAACGAATTTGCACAGGACTAGTATGTGTGCGCATAAGCAATTTTTCAGAAATTGGCTTTTTTGAGTCCTGCTTTAACCAAAAAGTATCTTGCATATCTCGTGATGAATGATCGGCAGGCACATTCAAAGCATCAAAATTGT
>CAYZZT010000011.1:0-19548 GCA_964483025.1 uncultured Candidatus Saccharibacteria bacterium
CATAGAGGATGTCTGGTATTCCATTCGTGTAATTCGTTGCAGTTTATTCGTGTCATTCGTGCCGTGTTAAATACTGAAAATGCTGTAAACAATGGCTTATTTATGCTATTATATCTGTACGTAATTTAACACAAAAAATCTATGATCATTGTAAAATATTTAAAAAGCTATAAGACCATTGTTACACTTGGTGTTTTGGTCGCCCTTATTCCTCTTATTGGCATTCCTTCTTGGATCCGTGATATGGTCACTTACATATTGGGTCTTTGTATTGCTTTTGGTACATATAGACTTCATAAAGAACCCATGGAATGCTCAACTTTTAAAGAATCTCAAGTGCAAAATACTGTTGGAATTATTAATGAGACAAAAGACGACTTCCCAATTTTAAACAAAGAATAATATATGAAGATTACTCAGGCAGAGCAAATGAAAGCCAGACTAATAGTATTGATTGGTGCCATTTTAATATTAATTGCCTCTTTTTTTATTGCTCCAAAAATATTTGCTTTAATAAAAAGTGGCACTGAAAAACAATTAGCTTCTGCGTTAGGTGCCACATCCACAACAACTAAAGTTGGGCAAGAAGAAGATTCTTTAAAAAATGGAGTTAAGCATTTACCAACTCCAGAACCTTTGAAAGCAATTTATATGTCGAGTTGTGTAGTGGGCACAAAAGATTTTCGTGCTTCGCTTGTAAAGATTGCTGATACAACAGAAGTAAATGCAATTGTAATTGATGTAAAAGATTTTTCTGGCACACTTTCATATGAACCAACAGATCCAAATTTAAAACATGCTTGGGACTCTGCAAAATGTGGAGCAAGAGATATGAGAGAATTTTTGCAGGAATTACATTCAAAAAATATTTATGCTATTGCTCGTGTGACAGTCTTTCAAGATCCGCATTTTACAAAACTTCACCCAGAGCTTGCTGTTAAAAGCATTGCAACAGGTGCGCCTTGGAAGGATAGAAAGGGGTTGAGTTTTCTTGATGTTGGCGGAAAAGAAACTTGGGACTACACAATAGCTATTGCTCGAGATGCATATAATATTGGTTTTGATGAAATTAATTTTGATTACATTCGTTTTCCTTCAGATGGAAATATGAAAGATGCAAAATATACACTTTCTACTGGTTCAAAAGCAGATCAACTCGAAAAGTTTTTTAAATACTTAAGTGCTGAAATGAAAAAATCAAATATTCCTACTTCTGCTGATCTTTTTGGAATGACCACAACAAATAATGATGATTTAAATATTGGCCAAGTACTCGAAAGGACATTACCATATTTTGATTATGTAGCACCAATGGTATATCCGTCTCATTATCCGAAAAATTTTAATGGATGGAAAAATCCAAATACTGTTCCATATCAGCTTATTCATTTTGTGATGGGACGCGGAGCCGAAAGGGCAGAAGCAACAAGCACAGCGGTTGCAACGCTCGATAATACAAAAATCGATTTAGGCACATCTTCAAAAAAAGTATTATATACTCATGAGCCACAAAATAAATTAAAACTTCGTACATGGATTCAAGATTTTGATTATGGAGGAAATTATGATGTTGCAGAGGTAAAAGCTCAAATAAAAGCAACATATGATGTTGGACTTACATCTTGGATGATTTGGGCACCGTCGAATAAATACACGGTGGGGGCACTTGTGAAGGAATAAAGTTTTTGCTTTTCTGTTATCCTCGAATCGATCTAGGATCCATGTTTGTATTTAAAAATCCGAAGCACGAAATCCGAAATTCGAAACAAATCCTAAATTTAAATATTAAAATAATAAACAAATTCAGGACTTGGATCTCCGCTGAGTACAGCGAAGATGACAGGAATTGAGAGTGTTTTGAATTTTAGATTTTGAACATTTGAATTTGTTTCGGATTTCGTGCTTCGAATTTCGGATTTATTTAATTTAAGTTACTTAACACTAGTTTAAACGTGGATGTTTAGATAAAATTAAAGTATAATTAGTACAAATATTATGGAAGATGAGCAAGTAACATATTTTGCTGAGAC
The DNA here is from genome assembly GCA_964483025.1 of uncultured Candidatus Saccharibacteria bacterium. GTDB lineage: Bacteria > Patescibacteriota > Minisyncoccia > Phycocordibacterales > CAIZIN01 > CAIZIN01. Next base: position 2,031 of record CAYZZT010000011.1, read on the forward strand.
AGATTCACGCAATAAGCGTTTACGTTTTGGTATTAAAGCCAAAGATCGTAGTCGTCATGTCTATGTGATCGGTAAAACAGGTATGGGTAAATCTACTTTGCTCGAAAATCTTGCTATTCAAGATATTCAAAATGGAAACGGCATGGCTTTTATAGACCCTCACGGTAAAACTGCAGAGCTTCTTTTGGAATATGTGCCAGAGGGGCGCATTAAAGATGTTTTATATTTTGCTCCTTTTGATTTGGATTACCCTGTGTCATTTAATGTGATGGAAGATGTGGGTGCGGATAAGCGCCACCTTGTTGCCAACGGAATGATGTCTGCTTTTAAAAAGATTTGGGTTGATGCGTGGAGTGCCAGAATGGAATATATTTTAAATAATATTCTTCTTGCTCTTTTGGAATATCCAGGCTCTACACTTCTTGGTGTAAATAGAATGCTCGCAGACAAGGATTATCGAAACAAGGTTGTTGCAAATATTTCCGACCCATCTGTGAAATCTTTCTGGGTGGATGAATTTGCAAAATATGGGGAGCGATATATGCAAGAAGCTGGTGCTGCTATTCAAAACAAGATTGGTCAATTTGTTTCTAATCCACTCATTCGAAATATTATTGGTCAACCAAAATCCACATTTGATATTCGTGAGATGATGGACGATAGAAAAATTTTAATAATGAACCTTTCAAAAGGAAGAATGGGTGAGGCGAATGCAAACTTACTTGGAGGTATGCTTATCACGAAATTATATTTAGGTGCAATGAGTCGTGCTGATGTGCCAGATAGAGATTTAAAAAAACTTCCAAACTTTTATTTACATGTGGATGAATTCCAAAATTTTGCCAATGAATCTTTTGCAGATATTCTTTCCGAAGCACGAAAATATAAACTTAACTTAACTATTGCTCATCAATATATAGAGCAGATGACCGAAGAAGTGAAAGCTGCTGTCTTTGGAAACGTCGGCTCAATGGTTACATTTAGAGTTGGTGCTTATGATGCTGAAGCACTAGAAAAAGAATTTGCACCAATTTTTACAATGGAAGATATTGTGAACCTAGATAAATTTCAAGTATATTTAAGGCTTATGATTGATGGAGTTGGATCACAACCTTTTTCTGCAAATACATTAAATACGCCACCGTCACCTGTTCCAAACTTTGTTTCTGAAATAATTGATACTTCACGATCACAATTCGCTAGACCTCGTGCTGGTGTGGAAGATGAAATTAAAGATTGGCATAGACCAATTGAAGAAGTCGAAAGAGATAAAAGAAATGCTGGAAAAGAAAGTGGAAGAAGTGGTGGTTATGAAAATGGAAACGGCAGAAATAATGGAAATTCGAACGGTCATAACGGAAATGGAAATGGAAATAATGGCAATAATGGTAATGGTAATAATGGTAATGGATTTTCACAAAATAAAAATGGAAGGAATGAAGATTTTAAACTTCGTAATCCGGCCCCATCTTTACAACAAAATACATCTATTTCATACGAAAAGAGAAATACACCAAGGCCGAGTTTTCAAGATAGACAAAACAATTTTCCTCGGAGAGAAGAGGGGGTTCACAATCCTTTTAAAAAGGTATTAACACAAGAGATAAATCCGGAAAAAGAAAAAGTGCATCTTGAACGAGAGCTAGAACTAAGGAAAGCAATTTCTTTAAACTTTTTGAAAAAAGATGAACCAAAGGAAAATGGGAATGGAAATGGGAATAGTGAAGAAAAGAAAGACAAAAAAGGCGTAACACAAGAAAGTCTTTCAGATTTACGTTCTGCATTGCAATCAGTTTTAACTCAAGCAAAGATTGGTATTGGTCCTGATACAAAAATTCTTGAAAAATCTATTGAAAGGAGCGAGATCCAAAAAGGGGAGGACCGACCTCCGGAAATAAAAAATCAGGAGGTTAAACCTCCAGAAAAAAAGTTGGAAGAAAAACAAAATCTTGAGAACGATCCTAAAGAAAAAAAACAGCAAGATATGCAACGCGGACAAATAAATGAAATTTCAGAAAAAGAATTGAGAGACATACTCAGTATTGAAGATTAATTTCCCCCGTATTGTCATCCTTGCGAATGCGAGGTTGAATCGTGCGGGGTACGATTCAAAGACGGAGGCTGACGAGCCGAGTCGGGGTCGAACAAATTTCTAGCAAGAAATTATGTGTGACTCATGATCTCGTATTCACGAGAATGACAATTCGTGATTTCGTCTGCGTCGTCTGCGTCCAGTCAGCGTAAGTTTGCGAGGGTGGTACTCCGCCCTAGAGGATGACAGAATTGCCGTATTGCCTTACAATAAGACCAATGCAACATAATTCATGGAAAAATAAGAAAACGTTACTTTTCGGTCTTGGAATACTTGGAGGCGGTGTAGAAACCGCTAAATTTTTGTTGAAAAAGGGAGCGAAGCTTTCTGTAACAGATTCAAAAAGTAAAGAACATTTAGCTCCGTCAATTTCAAAACTTCCTAAAAATATTTCATATACATTGGGTGTACATAAAGATTCTGATATAAAAAATGTTGATGCTGTTATTTTTAATCCCGGTGTTGCGTATGAAAGTGAATGGGTTAAAAAAGCGCTTCGATATAAAAAAGAAGTTTATAATGACTTCTCACTTTTTCTTTCTGTTTTGAAAGAAAAAAAAGAAATACCAGAATACATTGCTGTTACAGGTACGAGAGGAAAAACAACAAGTACAATTTGGATAAATCATTTTCTTTCGGATTCGATCATTGGTGGAAATATGCCAGAAAATGGATTATTAAAAATTGTAGATCAAAAGACAAATCTTTTTGTACTTGAACTTTCTTCTTTTCAATTAGAGTTTGTACAAAAGGGGAGTCTAGCGCCAAAAGTTGCTGTTATCACAAATTTATATCGTGATCATTTAAACAGATATAAAAAAATGGAGAAATATGCGAAAGCTAAAGCAAATATTTTTCTAAATCAAACATCGGAAGATTTTTTGGTGCTTAATGCTGACAGTGAATGGAGCGCCTTTTTTTTAAAACAAAAACCAAAAGCACAAGTCTACTGGTTTTCATTAAAACCATTAGCTAGGGGTAAAAAAGGAATGTATTTGAAGGGTGATAAATTAGTTTGGAGAGAGACAAAAGATGTAGTTCTTGGGACTTCGCCATTTAATGATGTGGCCCATAATGCAAACCTTCTCACAGCCCTCATTGCTTCATATTTGTACACTGGCTCTTGGCAGGAATTATTTGGGAAAATCGACACATTGCCGAATGTGCCTTTGCGTCAGGAGGTCATATTTGAGGCCAAAAAACTGAAGGTGGTCAATGATGGCGCTGCTACCTCTCCCGATGCCACAGTAGCCCTTTTAGACGCCTACAGGGGTGTTCCAAAGGTAGATAAAGTGCTTATAACTGGCGGTACAGATAAGGATCTAGAATATGGTGCTTGGGCCAAGAAAGTAGCCAAGGAAATCGCACCAAACAACTTATTTTTGCTTTCGGGAAGTGCAACTTTAAAAATGATAAAAGCTCTCACGAAAGAGAAGTATTGGCTAAACCGAGTTAGAAAAAATCGGTCGCCCGATCAGTCAAAGACTGATTTAGGGAAACAAATTAATCCTCGAATTTTTGATAATTATGAAGAAATGTTGAAAGCAATTTCGCTCTCGTTATGTCATTCCGAAGGAGGCTGGTTGAAATTGGGATGGGACCCAATTTCAAAGACGGAGCACGACGGTGCGAGTCGGGGTCGAGAGATTTTTCAGCAGAAAAATACTCGTGACTCCAGTCAAGCATCTTCAAGACCTTCCGAAAACCCAAACGTCATCGTTTCCAAAAAATTCCTTAATGATGTTTCTTCATCAAAAAAATCTCAGCTCCACATTCTTTTTTCTCCATCCGCAGCCAGTTTCGAAAAATTCAAAAACGAATTCGACCGCGCCTCAAAATTTGTAAAGGTTTTGAAGAGTTCTGGGTTAATTGGGTAAAAGTCGTTAAAAATGGCTCTGTCTAGCCATATATTATTTCTAATCTTGCAATTATGGCAGTATTACAGTATTATATTACTGTAATTAGTACTAAATTACAGTAATATGAAAATAAAAAGAAAAATTGAGGAATTTATAAAAAAAGACTTATTTGGAGGGAAAGTCATTATTATCTATGGGGCAAGACAAGTTGGGAAGACAACAATTGCAAAGGAAATTCAAGCTGAGTATTTAGACTCCTCAGTTTATTTAAATTGTGACGAACCAGATGTTCGGTTTTCTTTAGAAAATAAAACATCGACAGAATTACTCGGCCTAATTGGTAAAGCTAAAATTGTCCTTATTGATGAAGCTCAAAGGGTTGAAAATATTGGAATGGCATTAAAATTACTTGTGGATACAAATCCAAATATTCAAGTTATAGCAACAGGCTCATCTTCTTTTGATTTATCAAATAAAATATCAGAGCCGTTGACCGGTAGGAATAACAAATACACACTTTTTCCTTTTACCACAAGTGAGCTGATAAAAAAATATAATAAAAATGAAGTAAAAAGATTAACGGATCAGAGGATTATCTATGGTTCGTATCCAGAACAATTCTTCCTAGATAAAGAGAGCCGAGAAAGAAGACTTTCTGAACTGAGTGAGGATTATGTATTTAAGGATATTTTTCTTATGAGTAAAATAAGAAAAAGTGAAAAAATTGTAAAATTATTAAAACTTTTGGCACTACAAGTTGGGTCTGAAGTTTCTTATAGTGAACTTGGGCAGATAGTTGGATTAAATTACGATACTGTTGAGGCTTATATAACTGCTCTTGAACAAGCTTTTGTCATTTTTAGACTTATGCCATATTCTGGAAATCTAAGAAATTCAATTAAAAAATCTAGAAAAGTATATTTCTGGGATACTGGTATTAGAAATGCATTGATAAATAATTTCAACTCCCTAGACTTGAGGAATGATTCTGGCGCACTATTTGAAAATTTTTATATCTCAGAGATTTTAAAAGAAAAATATAGCAATCAAGATAGGTTCAACCCTTATTTTTGGAGGAGTTTCGATGGGAAGGAAATTGATTTAGTTATCGAAGAAGGTGGAAGTGTAAAATATTATGAATGTAAATTGAATAATGAAAATACGAAAAAATTTATTGAAGATATGGATGTTAAAATAGTTACTAAGGATAAATATTTAGAAAGTCTAGAATAATCAAAAAAATCTCAACTCCACATTCTTTTTTCTCCATCCGCAGCTAGCTTCGAAAAATTCAAAAACGAATTCGACCGCGCCCAAAGGTTTGTAAAGGTTTTGAAAGGATCGGGGTTGATAAACTAGCGGTTAGCTATTAGGCTCTAGGCTCTAGCTTAATAAATACAAAAGAGGTGATGCGCGAAGCACATCACCTCTTGTGTTTTGTTGAAGTTATCGATTATTCAAATATTGGCCAACTTTACTTAGTAATCTCCTTAAGATAAAAAATCTAGGAATTTTTAGATTATTAACTTTCCAAGCTTGCCGAAGCTCTTTCCACCCTTTTATCCTCTGTTTTAAACCGCTTGCACTCGCACCGCCATCCCTCATAGATACTAAAATTTCTGGAATATATTTTACTTTGATTTTGTAAGTTTTGAGTAAACGCAAAATTAATTCATAGTCAGCCGCTAGAGAAAAAGTAGTATCAAATATCTTTTCACATTTTTCATAAACCTCATGTCTTACAAAAAAAGTTGGGTGAGGGATGATCCAACCCCAAATGAGTTTTTCTTCCTCATACTCACTAGCTTTCCAATAACGAGTCTGTTTGCTAACATCATCATTATTTACATATACTAAATCTCCATATATAGCATCCACATCGGGGCTTTCTACAAAACATTTATTAATTTTGAATAAAACATCATTTTTGTAATAAAAATCATCAGAATTTAAAATTCCAACAATGTCTCCTGTTGCCATTTTTACACCTTTATTCATAGCATCATAAATACCTTTGTCGGGTTCTGAGATTAGTTTAATGTTTAATTTATTGTTATATTCACTAATAATATCTAAGGTATTATCCGAGGAATTTCCATCTACAATAATATATTCTAAGTCAGAATAGTTTTGCATTACTAAACTATCAATTGTATCCTTGATTGTTTTTGATGAATTGTATGTAGCTGTAATTATTGATATTTTCATTTTTGATAATTATTACCTTTTAAATCTACTATAAAATCTATAAATTTCGAAATAATTAACTCTAAATTATTTAAATGTTTTTTCTTCATTTTTAAAATATTTTTTTTGTTTTCTTCCTTATTCTTTAGTCCTGATGATTGAGCTTCTGGTCTTAGGGAATAATTACTTATTATCCTATTTAAGAAAAACCATCGCGTTTTATATCTAATTTTTAGCCATAAATCTGGGTCCATTCCTACTTTTAAATCTTCATCAAATTGTCCGAATTTTTCGAATACTGTTTTTTTGATAAATACCGCCTGATGGGGAATATAATTATAAAATTTTAGTATATAACTTTTTATAAAATCACCCTCTTTTTTTTTCCAGATTTGTTTAGTTGGGAATATCCCCTTAAGCATATTATTTTCCATAACATTTATTTGGCCGTAAATCCAATCTGGGTAGTTGCTCTCTTCTAGAAATTTTGAGACATCACTTAAGATGTTTTTGTCAAAAAAACTATCATCGGAATGCAAATGAATTAAATATTTTCCATCAGATTTTTCAACACCCTGGTTCATCGCTTTAGAAATACCTTCCGGCTTAAACTGGAAAAATTTAACCCGATCCGGAAACTCAAGTTGGTATTTTTTTATTATGTCTACTGTGGTATCAGTAGAAAATCCATCTACAAAAATATGCTCAAAGTTATTAAAATTTTGATTTTTAACACTAATAATATTGCTTTCTAAATACTTAGAGCTATTATAAGTGCAGGTTATTATGGAGAATTTAAACATTTTTAAAATTTTGTATGATTTTCCTATATAAGGTTTCATACTGACTTACCATTATATCTATAGTAAAGTTACCTTCAATTTTTTTTCTTGACTTAGTTGTTATTTGCAGGATTTGGTCTTTCTCAAGATTTAAAACATAATTGATTCCGCGAATTAAGTCCTCGCTATCCTTGTATTTTGCAACATATCCGTTTTCAAGATGTTCAACGAGCTCCGGAATACCTCCTGTGTTAAATGTGACTATAGGTAAACCACACGCCATCGCCTCAAGGATTACTAGAGGACAATTATCGGCCAATGATGGAAATAAAAATACATCTGATGCAGAAAAATATTTAGATAATATTTCTTTGTTGCTAATTCTTGAAACATACAATAGATTATTGTATGTTTCATCTTTTCCGTTTTCTTTTCCTCCTATACAAATAAATAATATGCCATCATCGTTAAATTTTTTAACTACTGATTCTACATAAAGCCAGCCCTTGGCAGGATTGTTCTTCCCGCCATCCGACAAAAATAAAATAATTTTCTTATTAAGTGGAATCTCTAGTTGTTTCCTCGATGAAGTTTTGTCAGAAATTTTAAAAATATTTTCGTCGACGCCGTTATAAATTAAATCATTTTTTTTATATTTTAGAATGCTTTTTTCAACCATATTTTTTAGCCAAAGCGAGGGGGTTATTAAAGAAAAGTTGGATTTAGCATAAATATTTTTCTTTCGCCATGCTAAATATTTTTCTGCATGCCAGAATATCTGAGGATAAGATTTCATTGATGGGCATTGGAAGAATCCGTTTTTTAATTCACAATCATAGGAATAAGCACAGTGTGGAGTGATTGCCCACATATCATGTAAGGTCCAGACTACTGGTTTTAACTTTGACATCTTTTGCAGTGTTTTTATATTAAAGTACCAGCCATGAATGTTGTGTAGGTGTATGATATCAGCTTCTTTAAATTCTTTTGTTTTGATAATCCAATCAGTGCTGGATAAGTCCAGATCATTTGAAAATAAAAAATGGATATATCTATGTAATCTCCTTGGTATTGAAAAAACATCGGTGCTGTTCGATTTTTTTTCAGAAACAAACATTGGCATTCTATGTCCTTTTTCTTCTAGTTTTTTCTTTATAATCCAAGAGACTGAGGCTGCACCCCCTTTATTATCAACTGTTCCTATTTGCAGTATGTTCATATTTTTATAATTATTTATTTCAATATTTTGGTTTCTACAAAAAATATTTATTGCAATTTAATTTCTATATGCGTAAATATTAAGTTGTAGATCCATATTTAAGTTTAAATTTCTTAAAACAAAAGGTTTTTTTGATGACACTCCAATTGATTCAATATAATATCTAAATCCTGAGTTTGTTAATATATCAAGAACTTTATTTAACGTCTGTTTTTTATTGATAAATGAGTGGTATTCGACAAATAGATAATCGATATTTACCAGCAAGTCCGCACAGTCCTCGAGTACCTCTAATTCAGCACCCTCAATATCTAATTTTAGGAAATCCACTTTTTTATTTAGAAACGGCCGTAAGCTTAAGGTGGATATGGTGGTATTTTTTGAACTTGTATTTTCATCGGAAATTCTTCCTCCATCAGCACCTTCAGAAAAAAATGATAAATTTTCCTCTTTATTCCACAATCCTTTATTTATCACATTTACATTATTTAGTTCAAATGATTTTATGTTTTTCTCTAGTACTCGTGCTACTTCTTTGTCTGGCTCAAAAGCTATTATATCTGAAAATGGATATAATTTTTTAAAGTAAATGATACTTAAGCCTATATTGGAGCCTCCGTCTATTATGTAAGGTTTGTCGGTTGTGGTTTTAAAATTATAAATCTCCTTATCAAATATTTCCTCATACATAGATACAAATGAGGCGGAATCAATAAAAGTCAAGTTATTTTTTAATATATGTGTTGTAGATGTTTTGTACCTACTCATGTTTGATATGAAATATAGTTTTAAATAGTTGATTACAGAGGAAGGTTTTAATATAGATTTGACTAAATATTTTGTTATTTTTCTTAGACTTTTTTTAATAAAAATTTTCATATGTTATTATTGATTTATTTTTAAATAAAGCATTCTGACTATTTTAAATAAACCAATTTTTTTTAATATTATCTTAAAATTAAAATTTTTTGGATACAGTCGTTCGTTTTCATAATTATCACAAGCAACATTTAATTTTGGATTTTCTGTTGTTAGAGGAAGTTTAATCTCTTCTGAAGGTAAATTTGCAAATGGATCGTTTTTATTTAAGGTGTGGGTAGCTTTGCCTCCAAAACCGATATTGGATATTAAATTAACGTTTGGAGCTATAGAATAACTGTCGTTCTTCCACATACAATAAGTCCATTGATAATCCCATAAATCAAAATGATCTTTTTTTATTTCACTAAGTTTTTCTAACCAAAACTTTCGAGCTTTTTTATCTTGCCAAATTTTATCAATGACCTTGTCTTTAACGAAGTTGGGAAAGTCGTTCATTTCAAAATCGTATTTTTTCCACGCTCTTCGCCACGTTGCCCACCCCCAAATATGTGTCATTCGTGATAAATAATATTCATCCTCTGTCATTAAAAATTTAGGTAAAAAATTATCTCCAGAAATCATAAATATTTTTTCATTAGAACGGTATTTTTCTAATAATTCTTCACAAAATCGGAAAAAAGAGAGGTTGGGAAGGCAATCATCCTCTAAAATTATGCCTTCCTCTACGTTTTCAAAAAACCATGTGATTGCTTCACTTGGTGCTTTTCCACACCCAAGGTTTTTTTCTCTGAATAGGGTTTTGACTTCGCATTCCCAGTCTACTTTATCGACTATTTTTCTTACTTCATCACATTTTTCCTTTTCACCAATTTTATTTTCTCTTGGCCCATCTGCTGCAATAAAAAGTTTTGGAGGTTTTGCTTGGCGGATAGCCTCAAAAACCACTCTTGTTGTTTCTGGGCGATTGAATATTATGAATAATATTGGGGTTTTTAATTTATTAGGCATCTTTTAATTAACTACGTGATATTAAATAACCTCTTATTTTGAATATAGTATTGTTTTTGATTATATCATACTCAATTTGTAATATAGTTTATATTTTTTATGTTAACTTTACGGTTAAAATAATAATTAAATTTTGGCTGATTGTTTAAACTTTAAAATGCCCAGATCGGCAAATTTCTTCCAGAATTTGATCTATATCATATTTATAATTCCACATAGGGTAGTGATTCTTGAATTTGGAAACATCGGAAATGTACCAAACATGATCGCCTGAGCGATTATTTTTTGAATACTCGACACGGGATTTTTTTCCAGTAATTTTTTCTATTTTTTCTATAGCTTCAAGTATGGAAATGTTTGAATTTCTACCTCCTCCAGCGTTATACACCTCCCCTTGCTTTGGTTTTTTGTGATAGTGCCAGAACATGTTCACTAAATCATGACTATGAATATTGTCTCTAACTTGTTTGCCATTGTATCCAAAAATAGTGTATTTTTTGCCAGTAACAATACACTTCACTAAATAGGCTAAAAATCCGTGCAATTGAGTGCCGCTATGGTTAGGACCAGTTAGGCATCCACCACGAAATACTCCAGTGTTGAGATTGAAATATTTTCCATATTCCTGAACCATAATGTCTGCAGCTAGTTTTGAGGCACCAAAAATACTGTGCTTAGATTGATCAATACTCATACTCTCATCTATTCCATTCTTATGATAATGGTGTTTTTTGTCTATTTCGTAGCGTTTCTCTAGTTCAATGAGAGGGAGTAGATTTGGAGTATCCCCATAAACTTTGTTTGTGGAAGTGTATATAAAGGTTGCATTCGGTGAATAAAGTCTAAAATTTTCTAATAATATGAGTGTTCCTGTTGCATTTACTGAGAAGTCGGTATAAGGCTCTTTTGCTGCCCAGTCATGAGAAGGTTGAGCTGCTGTGTGTATGATAATGTCGAACTTATATTTTTTAAACACTTTTTCAATATCTTTATGGTCTCTTATATCTATGTTTTTATGTATATATTTTTCAGCAAATTTATTTTGTAAATCCTTTCTGTTCCAAGCTGTACTAGCTTCTGTTCCAAAAAAATATTGTCTCATATCATTATCAATACCAACCACACAATATCCTTTTTTGATAAAGAATCTTGTAGATTCAGAACCTATTAGACCTGCAGAACCAGTAATTAGAGCATATTTCATGTATTTTATTGTTATTTATCTTTTTGATACTAACATATAATCTATTATTGTTAAATATTTATTTCAGATAGCGTTTGAATTAGTTTTTCTTGAGAATGTTCATAATAATATTTTTTAAATTCAGGTTCTAATTTATTTTCATCAAGATCATTTCCTTTTGTTAATGATTCGATTGCCTGTAAAAGCTCCTCGCTATTTTTTTGTTCTATGCAAACACCTAGCTGATACCTCGAAACTCTTTCTGATGTGAGGTATTTGTCATTAACAATAACAAATTTATTAAATAAAGATGCTTTTGTTAAAATGTTACTACTGTGATAAAAGTCTTCATAAACAGCAAGCAGCATGTCGCAAGAATTAATTAGGGTATTGAATTTTTTTCCATCGCTTATCTGCTTTAAGTCAAAGTAACAATTGTTGTGTTTTTTTTCAAAAAATGTATTAACCTTTTTGGCCTCTTCTGGTGTGTAATCTCTCAAAGAGACTTCCCCAGCAATGATAAAGAAATATTTACCTTGATCTGCTTTATTTATCGTATCGATAAGTGATAACAAACCTTTTCTTTTAGAAATGAATCCGAGTAATCCAATGATTTTCCTACCGTTCGCTTTATTTAATATTTCACTATAAATTTGATCGTCTAATTCTAATGTCTCATCAGTAACATCTGGAAGGATATAAACTATTTTATTTGTATGTATGCTTAAATTTTTAGATACGCCTTCGTCCAATATTGCTATAAATTTACAGAATTTTGATCTAAGAATACCACTAGGTTTGTTGATTTTTAGGAATGAACTGGTTGATGTTCTCAAATAGGTGGGGTGAAAGTATAATCCAGCCCATTGAAATCTAAAAAATAAATCTATCATCCAGCTCTTTAGAAATGGATTTAAAAATGAATCAATCCATAAGAAAAAAATAAGATCCGGTTTTTTTTCATTCATCTGTTTCAGCCCTTTTTTAATTAGAGATTTTGTTTTTATCCATAACAGAAGGGTTAGGAAAGTATTTGATAAAATATTTAAGTATTTGTTTTTAAATGGAGAACTACAGATTTTCAACTTAACTTCTGAAGTTTTAAGTTTGTTACCGTATTGTCGTTTTAGTTCTAAAAAAATATCAGTTTTTGGGTAAAAAACCAAAATAGTATTTTCGAGTTGTAAGAGCTTTTTTGTGTAAGCTAGAATATAAGTTTCGTGATGTCCTTCTGAAAAATTATCAAATAATAATATTTTTTTATTTTTCATAATTTTTATTCATGAAGAAAGCATCTAATTGTATAATTCTATTTGTATTTATGTCTCGCCACGTATATCCAAAATCAATTAGGATAAAATTATTTTCTTCTAAAAAATTAATAATTTCTGATAATTTAGGTTGTTCAGAGTAAAATTCTCTAAAAGAAAGTTCGATGATTATGTACTTAATATTTTTTATAATTTTTTCAGCACCTCTCAAAACAAATAATTCATAACCCTGGACATCTATTTTAATAGTGTCAGGAAATTGTAATTTATCAACTAAAAATATATCATCAAGTTTCTTGATTGCAATCGTTTCGTTACTTTTTGAAAGACTGTTTGGGAAAAATGTATTTTGATCCTTAGCGTCTAAGATTGAAGCTGATGCCGTCCCACCCTTGATTTCAGTAGTTGTATTTTTATCACCTAATGCAAAGTTGTAAATTATTTTGTTGATGTTCGGTAAAAAATTTTCTTCTTCTAGTATCTTGCAGTATTTTTTTTGGGGTTCAAAAAAAACAACGGTTTTAATATCTCGATTAAGTTTACACATAACACGGCTCCATTCTCCCGAATTTGCTCCTATATCATACATGGTTATCGGCTTGTGATATTTTAAGAATTTCGTAATTGTTATATAACAATCACTTAATTCTATAAGTTTTCTATTTTTAAAACCAATCTCTAATATTTCAGTTAAATATATTATTATTCTATTTATTTTATTTAATATCCTCTTCATTTTATTTTCGGTTAATTATTGCTTTAAAGATTAAAAAACCTTGATTTCTAGATTCTTTAAAGAAAAAGATTCCTATTAAAGCTAAGTTATATGATATTAATGTTGATAGTGCTGCTCCAATAATTCCAAATTTTGGTATGAATATTATGTTTAATATAATATTCATTATTGCCCCAAGGACTGTGTTAAAAAAAGATATTTTATTAAGGTTGCTTGATAGTAAATATTGCCCAACTGCAATACCTAAGAAAATACCTAAACCTGACCACGTGTAAATTTGTAGTACAATAATGGCATCCAAGTAGTTTGTACCGAATAGGATTTTTACTAGAGGATAGGCTATGATTGTGGTAATAGATGCAATCGCGAATGAAAACCAAAACATTAAAAAATATAATTTTTTAAGCCTGTTTTCATAAAGTCTTTTGTCGATGGTCAAGGAGTTTACTATTGATGGGAATAATGATGTGCAGATTAATGTAGGAATAAAATACCAAACTTCAGAAAGTTTAACGGCAATAGCGTAAATACCAGATTGTTCATTTCCGAGCATGTTTTTTATCATAACCTGATCTATTCCCATATGAATTGATATGGCGATAGAAGATAGCATTAACGGCCACGAATACATGATAAGATATTTTGCAATATTTTTATTGAACTTCCAGTCTCTTATGTGGTTACCAAATTTTCGATAATTGAACAAAAGAATTCCACCATATATTGATGCTTCTACTATATATATGAGTGTAAGCCAGAAAATACCTTTGTTTAGGAAAATAACTGAAAGTTTTAAAAGTGCGGATATTATATTTGATGTGATTTGGGCTGTGACAACTTTTTTGGAAAGGACTTGTGATTGAAAGTAAATTTCGACTATGTTGAATGCTTGAGGAATGAAATTAAGAGAGAAAATCCAGATTAAACCAAGGGTAAAGATATCTCTAGTTGTGAAAAGGGAAATAATAAAAACGCTAGCAATAGCAAGTAAGCTACCGATAATTTTTATATAAAACCCTGTTCCGATTAATTCATCTTTTTTGCTATGGTCTTTTATTATTTCCCGGCTCACAATTCCATCAATCCCAAATGAAGCAAGGAAACCAAATAGGCCAACGAAGCTTGTAACATAGCTGAGAAGTCCATAATTTGAGGGGCCTAGGTATCTGGCAATATATATACCAACAAAAAATGAGATTCCTAAAGAAAAAAACCTTCCACCAAACATCCACCCCGTATTCTTTAGGTATTTTTGAAATCCTGCGTGTTGCCATTTTTCTTTTATATATGATAGGGAAAGGGTGGGCATAATTTTGGTTAAGTAGGGTTTATTGTAGCATAAAGCTAGTGGGTAGTCTGTAGCCTGCCCTCCTAAGTTTTTACCATATTAATTTTAAGTCGTTTTGGTTTGTGGGTGTGTGAAGTATTGGTAAAAATTTTGGAGGATAAATAGTGAGTAGAAAATACAAGACATAAATCGGCAAATGTTGATATTTTGATTTGTTGTGGTAGATTGATGGAGTGAAGGAGCGGGTGCTCCTCAAACAACCACCTGTCCGTCAACATCGGGACATGGGACACGGACAGGTGGCAATTAAATGGTGTGGGTACAAGATAACGAGTCATTTGATTTTCGAGATTTCAGATTAGTGTTCATGACATTTACACGAGGATGGCTTCGCGATAAAATCTCTTCATTCGCTTGTGCCCACACCACCAGTTCTTTTTGTTTCTTACTTCACAGCCGCAAAATTTGTGGCTGTTTTTGTTTCCCGGTAGTAGATTTTGGGCTTGATAACAGAAGAGCTGTTATCGTGCAAAAATGTTACACATTTTTGTGAGCCCAAAATTCACTACCGGGTTTGCCCTACTAGGTTTTTAGCTATCCGCATTTTCTGGAATTTTTTTGAAAAAATTCCAATAGCAAAAAACTTGGAGGGTTGTAATCTATTCTTAATTCTTAATTCCTAATTCTTAATTCTTTCCCCACATCTCTACTTATGTTATGCTATCTGCTATGGATACATTTAAAAATATTTTGAAGTGGGGGATGTGGGGTTGTATTTTTGCAATACCTTTTGTTCCTCTTTATGTAGCGAACACAATGTTCTTCCCTTATATTTCTGGAAAGAACTTTCTTTTTAGAGTTTTGGTAGAAATTGCTTTTGGGCTTTGGGTCGCTTTAGCAATTGTTGATAAACAATACAGGCCGAAGCGTTCATGGCTTCTCGCTTCATTTTTTATTTTCACAGCTGTCATAGCTCTCGCTGATTTTCTTGGTGTAAACTCATTAAAAAGCATTTGGAGTAATTATGAAAGAATGGAAGGTTTGGTTACAATTCTTCATTTGTTGGCCTTCTTTACGGTCCTTTGTTCCGCACTTTCAGAAAAAATGTGGAGATATCTCACATGGACTTCTTTTGGCGCAGCTTCCATTGTTGGCTTTATAGCTTTAGGGCAAATTGGAAAAGCTGGAGGAAGAATAGATGCAACTTTAGGCAACTCAACATATCTTGGTGGATATATGCTTGTACATATATTTCTCGTTCTTTATTTTATACTTCGAAGAATTCATCTCGGAACTAAATTAATAGAAGAGAAAAGTACTGTTTTTTGCTATTCAATTCTTGCCTTTTTCTTTGCAATAGTGATGTATTTCACAGGCACTCGAGGTTCACTTCTTGGGTTTCTCGGTGGAATAGTTGTTGTTGCTATTATTTTGGCAATTTTTGAAAAAAGTCATAAAAGCTTAAGAAATATTTCTATTGGGATTTTAGTTTCAGCAATTCTTTTAGTTTCTTTTCTAGCTTCTGTGCGGGGTACAGAGTTTGCCAAAAGTCGTCCACTCATTGACCGTTTTTCCGCAATTGCAACCCTTGATTTGAAAGCTTATGCAGAAAGTGCCGGTTTTGCTCGATTTACTTTATGGAATATGGCATGGCAGGGAGTAAAGGAAAGGCCGCTCCTTGGATGGGGTCAAGACAACTTCCCATATGTTTTTGCAAAATATTATAATCCAAAAATGTATGCTCAGGAACAGTGGTTTGACCGAACCCACAATGTATTTTTTGACTGGCTTATCGCAGGAGGTTTCCTTGGCTTAATTTCTTATCTAGCGATTTTTGGATTAGCTTTGTGGCTTCTTTGGAAAAGAAAAGAATTCGAAGTTTGGGAGAAGGCAGTATTCTCAGGTTTGATAACAGCATACTTCGTTCACAACTTCTTTGTGTTCGACAACCTCACTAGTTATATTTTGATTGCAATCGTGCTTTCATATATACATATAAAGAGCGCAAAAGAAATTCCATTTTTTGCGGAAGGGAAAATGGATATGGAAAAACTTACTGCTTATTCTTATCTTCCGCTTGTTTTAATTCCTATTATGCTTTGGACTGTAAATATGAGTGGGTTTAATGCAAACAAAGTTTTGCTTTCAACCCTTATGAATGCTCAGAACCCAAAAGCAACTTCAGATTCTGTGATGGACGGTTTTAAAACAGCCTTATCATATAATTCTTTTGGTAATAAAGAAGCACGTGAACAAATATTGAGTACCGCCCCTCATTTTATGACAGCGAATGTTCCTCAGGAGAAAAGGGTCGAGTGGTATAACTTTGCTGTATCTGAATCACAGAAACAATTTGCACAAGACAATGATCCTCGAACGCTTATTATACTTGGAGGTTTCTTCGCTTCATTAGGGGATTATAATAATGCAATATCAACATTTGAGGATGCAAATAAACTTTTCCCGAATAAACCCACGATGATGGTTACACTGGCTCGAATATATTCTGCAAATAAAAATGATGTTAAAGCGAAGGAGATATTAAATAGTGTTATTGAGATGGTGCCAGAATTTGGCGATGCGAAAGTGGTTTTGGCTGAGATTCTTGTTAAGGAAGGAGATTTGAAATCAGCAAAAGAATTATTAATTCAAAATGCAACATCAACCTATCCTTCTGTGAGTGAAAATATTATGACTGCATTTGCAAATAACGGTGATTGGAATTTTGTGGCTGATATGTTTAAGGTGAGAATATTGACTATGGGAAGTAACTTAACATATGAAAATAATGCTTCTCTTGTGGTGGCCTATATGAAAGCGGGGAGAAAAGATGAAGCGCTTGCAGAGCTTGAAACAATAAAAGGGCGCTTTCCTGATAAAGCAACAACTACGGATGTACAGATTCAGACACTAAAATCTGGCGGAGATTTCACACGCTAAAAAATTCAATATTCTGTCATTTCGGGCTTGGTCCACAAGTATTTTTCTGCTGAAAAATCTTCTGGCCACACCTCTACCACAAGGGCACTTCTTGTATTCCTAATTCGCTCCGCTCATAAGGAAACAAAGTC
>CAYZZT010000012.1:0-18267 GCA_964483025.1 uncultured Candidatus Saccharibacteria bacterium
AACTGCAGGAAATGATACGATGAGTAAATGCTCATTCTTGGATTGGAAAATACTACATATGCAAGAAAAATATGCAAGAAAAAACCCTCATCCCACAGCAAGCTGTAAAATGAGGGTGGATTTGTAAACTATTTCAGGTAATCGAATGATCGTGCAATATACTCTGCAGCCATACCCCAATCAATCGGATCGAGATAACTTCCACTCGGGCGAAGTTTCCCCTGAGCATCAATGCTCATATTTGGAAATTCTGTGAGTAGAGGTTCGATGAGATGCATACTCTTTGGACCGAGCCCCCCCCCAGCAAACACAATCTCGAGATTTGGGTATATAGACGTAATCGCTCTAGCAAAGGGTAGTAGCTTTTCAGCATCCATACCCAAACCCTCACCCATACTCATGTCGAGAAGCACTCTGCCAATAAAAGTGTGATAAGGATAGAGCCTTTCAACAAGCTCATTCGGATCGTGAATCTCTTCAAAAGCCTTTCGCCCTATCTGTAGAATAACTTCGATATGTTCAGCCCTTGAAATGTGGATAGCATTTGCAATGTCCACCGGCTCAGGCCAGCATAAATCAAGTTGCAAGGCGTTCATACTGCCCCCATACCGAATTGCTTCACAAAGATTGCGACAAAGATCTGGATCATAGTCGCTATCTGCATAATGCAAACAATTGTAAGTATCTGAGCAGCTCATGATTGAAGCGACTTTTTCCTTTACAGGAAAGATCCCATCGAATCTTGTTGGCAGTCCACATGTGATCTTTCGGTTTGTCATAACACCGATGTGGAGCAATCTCTTTGAACCTTTCGGCCTGTGAGCATTGAACACTTTCAGCATTTTCTTAACCTGTTCAATTGAGGTAAAATCTGTGATTCCCGTATAAGGGGTACCCCTCTTAAGTGGTGGCATTTTTAACATAATGGTATTTTCTTGTTTGTTCCATAATTCACATTACTGATTTTTGAGGGAATGTCAAATCATGCATCCAAAAAGAGCTCAACAGAGGCTTTTTGGATGCATCAATTCAACTGTCTGTATTTTTTGTACACAAGAAATACAGCCCGCCACCTTTTATAACTTACTATTGTTCACAACATAAACAGTTAGCACACAGGTACACTAAAATAATCGCCTCGAACGAGTTAGCGAAGATGCTTAAAATTTTACGAGCTTTTTAGAAAAATCAAGCTGTTTGAGACGAGCACGTCGAGTTCTTGATTTTTCGTAAGGAAAAGCGACTAAAAATTTATTAGCATCGAAGCGCTTTAGTGAGGGAGATTATTTTAGGGGACGGGCACGAATACAGAATACAGGACTTGGATCTCCGCAAGCGAAGATGACAATGCGGGTGCAGGAAGACAATACGGATGCAAGACTGGTGAGATTGGGTGGGGACCCAATCGCAAGGACGGAAGCCGACGGGCTGAGTCGTGATCAGAAGATTTTTCAGCAGAAAAATACTTGTGATTACGGCCTTCGCCGGAATGACAGAGGAAATGTATACAAACAAAAAATCGTACATTGCGTACGATTTTTTGTTGTTTTATTAACGCTTACTCCATTGAGGTGATTTTCTTGCTTTCTTGAGACCGAATTTTCGTCGTTCTTTTGCACGGGGGTCTCGCATAAGGAAACCAAAATCTTTAAGTGCTTTTCTTAATTCTGGATCAAATATTAAAAGAGCCCGAGCCACACCAAGTCGAATTGCTTCTGCTTGTGAGTGTACTCCACCTCCTAATACCTTAACTGTAATCACAAACTTTGCTGGAACAAGTGATTTTGTTAGTGATTCCATTGCTACATGCTGTAGTTCGTCAGTTTTTAGAAATTCAGTATAATCCTTATCATTAATAAGCATTGATGTCTTATCTGCTTCTGTAATTCGCACGCGAGCTATTGAAGTTTTTCTTCGTCCGACAGCTTCTAAATATCTTGATGTTGTAGTAGTTTTTGCCATAATATTATTCAGTTACTTTAAGATTTTTCATTCGTTCTTTTCGAAGTCTATTTCCTGGAAGCATTCCGTATACAGCAAGATTGAATAGCTCTGAAAATCCTTTTTTACTTGCAACAAGTGCAGATGAAAGTTGTTTCAAACCACCTGGATATCCTGAATATCTTTCGTGAAGAGTGTCGCGGAGTTTCTTTTCAGTAAATTTTGCTTTTGATGCGTTGATAATTTCTACTTGTACAGAAATAACTTTATTACGTGCATACTCTGTTGTTGATTCTTTACCAATAAGAATCTTAGCAGCCTGACTTGCTACGCGTCCGAGTGATTTTCCTGTTGCGTCTAATGTGTATTTCATATTATATAAATTCAATGTAAGCCATTGGGCTTGCGTCTTTAAGTCGTCGGCCGAGTTTTGTAATTCTTGTATATCCGCCCTTCACATCCAAATATTTTGGAGAAAGCACTTCAATAACTTTCTTTGCTACCTTTTCTGATCCCACCTTCTCGATAATATTTCGTCGTGAAGCAAGAGTATTCTTCTTTCCAGATGTAACCATTTTTTCAACATATGGGCGAAGCTCCTTAGCTTTTGCTTCAGTTGTTTTAATCTTTCCTTTTTCAACAAGCGCAACTGCAAGAGATCGCATTAAACCTTTGCGAACCTTTGTTACTCTTCCGAATTTTCTGTTTGCGTTGTGATGTCTCATTTTTGTTAATTATACTTTAAACGTAAAATTATTTCAGTGTAATACCATGTTCCCCTAAAACTTTCTTGATTTCCTGAACACCTTTATTCCCTAATCCTTCAATATCTAAAATGTCTTCTTCTTTCTTTCGCACCAAACCACCCACTGTTCGGATGTTTGCGTTTGTAAGTGCGTTTGCTGTTCGCTGTGAAAGATTCAATGACTCAATACGTGTTTTCAAAAAATCTTCGTAAGCTTCATGACGTATAGCTTCCTTTTCTCCCATATCGTCCTTTTTAACTTCATCTTCCGCCTCAACTTCTGGCTCTACAAAACCCACAATTGCTTTCAATTGTTCAATCATTATACTAATTGATTTTTCAAGCGCTTGTTTTGGCATTACAGTACCATCGGTTTCAATAAAAATCTTTACTCGATTGAAATCTGTTCTATCTCCCACTCGCATATTTTCAACTTCGTAATTAACTCGGCGAATTGGTGTAAAGTTTGCATCAAGAATAATTGATCCAATATCTACTCGGTCTTTTTGAATAAGCTCCTTTGATACATAGCCTAATCCTCTTTCTATTGTCATCTCAATATCAAGCTCAGTCCCTTTATCTGTAATATGTGCAATAATCTGTTCAGGATTTAAAATATTTATTTGACTACCACAAACTATATCAGCTGCTGTAACTTCTTTTATTCCAGAAACTTTAATTGTGGCTACCTGCGGTTCATCTGTAAGCATTTCAATACGTACACGCTTCAAGCATAGAAGTATTGTAATAATATCTTCTTTGACACCATTTAATGTTGAAAACTCATGGGGTACGCCCGCAATTTTTACTTTTGTAATTGCTGCACCAGGAAGAGACGAAAGAATGATGCGACGAAGAGAGTTACCTAAAGTATGTCCATAACCTGGGTAAAGACCGTCGATTTCATAAACACCAACAAAACCCTCTTCTGAAACAATTTTTGGCTTTGATGGTAATAATACTTTGTGCTCCGACATGATTTTTGAATTATTTAAATTAGTTTATAATTATAATACATTTTCCACTATTTTGCAATAGTACTATCTGCGATAAAACAAAACTACCGCTTCTAGATTTAAATGACTCTCTCCTGGTAATGCCTTAGGTGAACCTGCTACAGTTACAGTCTTTTTCGCTTTATCAAGCGTAAGCCATGCTGGCACTGTTACTGTTTTAAGCTTTTCATCTAAAGTACTAAAAACTGGCTTCTTTAAGCTCGCTTCTTTAATTGAAACAACATCCCCTTTTTTTAGCTGGCATGAGGCAACATCTGTCTTTACTCCATTTACTGCAATGTGGCCATGAGAAACTAATTGTCTTGCAAATGCTCTAGCGTGAGCAAACCCACTACGAAGAACAATATTATCCAGTCGTGATTCCAAAACTTCAAAAAGTCTTTCTGCTGGTTTTAATGTTCTCTCGGCAATAACTGCCTTAACAAGGTTCTTAAATTGTCTCTCGTTTAGTCCATATGTAAAACGCACTCGTTGTTTATCAAGCAAAAGATTTCCGTAATCGGTTTTTGCACGCATCCCTTCCGGATTTCCCTTTCTTTTTGTAAGATGTATAGCAAATTTAGGAGTCTGTGTTTTTTCAAAAACATGGGCTCCTAATCGTCGTGCTTTTTTGTATTTTGGTCCAATTTTCATATATGTGTAAAAGTAAAAAAAATATTATACGCGTCGTGGCTTTGGTGGCTTAGGACCATTATGTGGCACTGGGGTCACATCTTTAATAGATGTAATAGTAAAACCTTTTGTAATAAAACTTCGAATTGAAGACTCGCGACCAGAACCAACACCCCTCACCACAACCGCTACTTCCTTAACACCGAAAGCCTGTGCCTTTTCTGCCAAAACTTCACCAATTTTTGCTGCTGCAAATGGGGTGCCCTTTTTAGCGCCCTTAAAACCAAGTGAGCCAGATGAAGACCACGCATATATATTTCCTTTTGTATCAGAAAGTGAAAGCTTTGTGTTGTTATAAGTAGATTCAACAAACAAAATTGCTGATTCGAGACGCTTCTTAGAGGTTGCAACTTTTTTTGCAACTTCTTCACCTGATCCGCTTCCAGTTTTTACAATTCTTTTCTTTCCCATAGTATTATATTACCCTCCTAAATATTACTTTTAAATTTTATTTTCGACAATGTCTCGTTTTCATGTTTGCCCCCGTTCTAAATTTTAACCATTTGTGATGAGTAAAACTTGGGAGGGTGAATTATTTCTTCTCAACAGACTTTCGGCCTGATCCCATAGTTTTTCGAACATTACCCCGAACTGTTCGAGAGTTTGTTTTTGTTCTTTGACCATTTACTGGAAGCTTTCGAGTATGTCTTACACCTCGGTAACATTTAACATCTTTTAATCTTTTTACATTACCACTAATCTCACGTTTTAAATCACCCTCAACCTTGTAATTTTCTACAAGTTTTCGAATTGAATTTTCTTCATCTGCATTTAAATCTTTCGATTTCTTTCCACCATCTATCTTTGCCTCTTTCAATATTTTTAAAGCACGTGAACGTCCAATACCAAAAATCGTTGTTAGACCAATTTCAAGTCGTTTTTCATCTGGAAGTGTGATACCTAGGATTCTCATAATATTTAGCCTTGTCGTTGTTTAAAGCGAGGATTTTTTTTGTTAATAATATAAAGCCGACCGTTTCGTCTAACGATCTTATCATCCGGTGCCCGTTTTTTAATTGTTGATTTTACTTTCATTAGAATCGTTTGTTTATTCTTGCTTTTCCTCCATAAAGATCAAGTTCTAGAGATACTTTATCACCCACAAGGACGCGGATACGATGAAGCCGCATCTTCCCAGCTAGGTACGAAAGTACCACTTCGCCAGTTTCAAGTTCTACTCGAAAGAACGTATTAGGCAAAGCCTCAATAACTGTTCCCATAACAATGATTTTGTTGTTGTCCATTAATTTCAAAACAGTGGGTACTATAATAGCAAAAGGAGCCCTTTAAGTCAAGGACAGCTCCATATATGCAATCATCTTATCTCATTAATGATAATTTTACTTAAATCTGTTGGAAATTTAGAGCGCCAAAATGGGTTAATTTTTAGGCTTCCATTTTCTATTCCTCCATATGTAGATATTACAGTGGCAAAGAATTCTCTTGAGGTTCCAGCTAAATCTGCCTTTAATTTCTCTTTATCATATCCATATATAAAGTGTGGTTTACCTTTTATTTTTAAAGAAATACTATTTGTATTTACAGTCAAACGAGTTGTGGATGGAGAAAGTTCAAAAGAAAGGTCTTTTAGATTATCTACAATAATATCTTCACCTGCATATCCGGGTATAGATTTTTTCGCTAAATATGTAGATAATTTTTTAATATCTACCAAAATACCCACAAAGTCCGCTTTCTGTTTTAGAGTAAGTGTGTTATTTTCTGTGACTTCTGTTGAAGAGGCATACTGAATAAGATATACATTCGGCAAAAGAATAAATGAATTTGGAATTTGTTGGTTTACATTATTTATGAGTTGTGTCTCTAATGAATCATGTATTAATTTTTTAGCTCTCAATAAATCTTCCTCCGCTGCAATTTTTATAGTTCCTGAAGCACCATTCACAAAAGGAGTTTTTGATCTCGCATAAATAGTTTCATATTTTGCGGTTCCCTTAAAACCAGGGATTGTAAAATCAGTTAATGGGAGATTATAATCTGGCCCGGGGGCGTCTGCAGTAACTGTAGTCTCTATACTTCCTGCCACTATAGAATTTCCATTCTTTTTTCCTGCTGGCACAGTTATTGTTGCAGAAATTCGAAAAATATTCCCATTTGGAGCTTCTAGCCTTGTCTGGGAAATAAGTTTTTGGGCCACTGTATTTTTATTATATATAACCACTTTTCCTGAAGCTTTTATTGAAACTTGTTTTTCGCCATTTGTTGGTACATTTTCTCTCATCTCTTTGCTTAGGCTCACAATTTCAAAAGGTAAAGAACCTGACTCATCTTTTCTAACCATATTTACACTTGTATCAACATCTGAAGTAATTTCTTTAATTTTTATATCAACCTTTGCATTATGAAAAAATGAAGATATAAGAGCCAGCCCCAAAATACAAGAAATTATAACAACAAACCATAGACCTATCTTATTCCAACGTGGTTTACTTACATGTGAAATATATTCTGGATGAAAATCAAAATGTTTTTCCTCTTCTTTAAGCTCAATTAATCTGCTTTCATTATGCAAGGTTGAAGAATTCTTTTTAGACTTCTTTTCCACCTTCCTCACTGTCTTTTTTTCATCCGACTCTTCTTTGCCAATATCTGCCATAGAAATATCTTGAATTGAGCGATGATGTTCCTTTGGTAATATATCTTGTATTGTTTTTTTCTTGTTCATAATTACTCTAATATATAGTTATTTATAATTACATCCTCTTTAGTAGAAATGAAGTTTATATATAAAACTTCGGTCTCTAAAAAGAAATCGGTATGTGGTGGTGATGAATATGTGATATATTTTTCAAATAAATTTTTAGCAATGGGGCTCACTTTCAGCTCCTTATTTGCTGTAGCATACCCACCTTGGGCCAAATTTTTTATTACCGACTCAAAAAAAGGAAAAACCCTTTCGTCTGAAATTAAATATATAATTTCTGGCAATACACTTTTTTTTGTTAAAACACTATAGCTATTTTCAAAATGAGTAGTCCAATCTTTTTTTGTAAATCGCATTGCGCCATCAAGACACTCTAAAGAATTTGAATTAATTTCATTTTTTGAATGCATTGAAAGTGCAGATGTAGCCAATTCATAATCTATTTTACAAGTTTTTTGTATACTTTCGATTATATTCCTTTTACCCAAAGGGAAAGAAAACGTATCTAAAAGTATATCATTATTTACTAAATATATATCAGTAATATCATCCGCGATATGTGCCACCAAAAAACTAGCCGTTGTATTAAATTCACTTCTCAACAGAGAAAAGGAGGCAATAGGAAATGTATGATGTTGTACTTTGATCTTGTGCCACATATGGTCAATAACATCTTCAACAAGTGCTATTATTTCTTTGGGCACGGCGCCAAAAAAAACTGATGCTTCTACGTTCGAAGCTTTTTTACCAAAAGGTTTATGTGTTTGATATCCATTTAGTTTAATACTTGTAATTCTTCGTTCAATAAGTTTTAAATCCTTTAGATCAAAGGAATGCTCTTTTGCAGTCTCTTCAGATAAGAAATTTTTTTCACCTTCATCTAATATTTTTCTAATTATGGTCTCTGAAAATACTATCGGCTCTGATTGTTTAATTTTTAAAATATGTGTTTGAGCAATATACCAAGGGGAAGAATAAAAACAAGATACACGGACAGGCTTTAGGCCTATTGAAATACAATGCTTTACTGCATTGTTTAATAAAATATTTAAATCTCTTGTAAAAACAGAAATTGTATTCTCTGAGCTCTTCACTTCCTTATATGGAGAATAAATACGGTCACTGAAAATAATATTTGGTGCTTTCTCACCAAAAGAATATTCCACCAAAGAATAACCAACACTTCTATTGCCTATATCACAAACAAGTTCAATTCTTTTTTTATTTGAAGTAGAAGAAAATAATCCCATTTGTATTTATTATACTACACTCGTGCGATAGATAATAGTAAAGTTGTGGAAAAGATTGTGAACTCGGCACCAATCCACGAATGAACTCAGCGAATGCCACGAATGGAATGCGAGACAAACCCCCTTTCTGTCATTCTCGTGCAGACGAGAATCCATGCCATGTATTTAAATCCGAAATCCGAAGCACGAAATCCGAAACAATATCAAAATTCAAAATATTAAATTTGAAACAAATTCAGACAAAAGAAAACCACCAGCGATTAAAAGATAAATCTTTCGTATCGCTGGTGGGTTGAAAATGAAACCCCTCAATTTACCCTGCCATCCAAATCCCCATAAAGCTTCGCAATGGCCAACCTCCATACTTCCGAGTTAGTATCACCAGCACACTCCTTCCATGCATGATACATATTTGAATCATTCGAAATAAGAGGTAGGTTATACTTCTCAACAAGTGGAGAAATTGTGTATCGACAGGTTTCCGCCCACGCACGTGATTCTTCCTCCATATCGATATGTTTCTTCATCGGCGTATCCTTGTTGAGATGTTCCAACTCATGCATAAACAGCATAATGCAATGTGCTTGAAAAGCATCGCGCCAACGTGGAGAGTTTGAAAACTTAAGAAAGTCAAACAAATCCATTATCGCTGGAACAAAAAGCATGATTACAACTGAGCCATCATTTGGATCAACACTCGCGGAACCTTCTACATCATTGCTAGACCAGTGGTAGCTAGTACTGAGAGAAACATTCATCTGCATACCTGTGCGAGAGTTGATGTGTTTGATGCAATCCGAAAAGTGATCATTGATCTCTGAATACGGAAGTTTACTTTCAACAAGTTGTAAAAAAATCAACTCATGAAGCTCTTCCGCCCAGAATTTCTTCACTTCAGAATCAGAACGCTGATGTACCGATGTAAAAGTTGGTTCCTGAGCGACTTCTGCACGACCTTTCTGTTTTAGTTTGTCGATAGACAAGAGAATTGAAAGGGTCACCAAAACTGTCGCGACCAATGCCGATGCTATGCTTAACGTTTGTTTGTTCACTGATTATTTCTTTCTTGGTTTGATTCAATTTGAAGATAACTTAATCCTTATATATTATAGCATATTTTACTCATTTATGCAAGTGTATGAATTTCCGTGCCGAAAAAGCGCCGATTTAAGGCTTTTTCGGCACAAAAATAAAAACAGCCTGCGTTTCGTGTACTCACGGAATGCAGCCCTCCACCTCCCCCTAAAACAAATTTGAGTACAAATTTGTTCGGGCGAACATTTTGTAATCAAAATGTTTTAGCCCACCCACCAGCAAAAGAAACGCTCGAATGTGTTTACAAAATTGTTGAGCGTGGAAGTTTTGGGGAGCCTAGCGAGCGCGACGGCGCGAGCTCGAGGAATTTTTCAACAGAAAAATATCCGTGCGACACAAAACTTTCACCGAATAAGATTTTGGAAATTTCGAAATACAGTCATGGATTCCAGATCAGGTCGGGAATGACAATACGGATTAACTTGGATCCCCGTTGCTACGAGGATGACAGAGGATGCGAGACTGGATTCCTGCCTCCGCAGGAATGACAGAAAGAAAAGCAACAGACTTATTCTAATACCGCCTTTATCCTCCGTACTCCCGCAGATACAGCTTCTTCTTTTGCGATTTTAAATATCCCTAATTCATTAGTATTTGAAACATGAGGACCACCACAGAATTCTTTTGAAAAAGCGGTTTCGATAGAATCTCCAATATAATAGATTGAAACAATGTCCCCGTACTTATCACTAAATGAATGTACCGCACCAGTTTGTAAAGCTTCCTCTTTTGGAAGCTCCACACGCACGACAGGAAAAGCATCTTTTATTTTTTCATTTACCAAATCCTCAACTTTCTTTTTTTCTTCATCTGTAATTTTTCTTGCGAAAGCAAAATCAAAACGAAGTCTTTCGGTATTTATATTACTTCCCTTTTGAACAATAGTTTCTCCTAAAATATTTTCAAGTGCTTGTCGCAAAAGATGTGTGGCTGTGTGAAGTTTTTTTGTTTCTTCTCCAGAATCCGAAAGCCCACCCTTAAACATTCCAGCAGAAGATGTTTGTGAAAGTTCTTGATGTTTTTTGAATTCTTCGTTGAACGCATTTTCATCTATCTTTATTCCCTTTTCCTCTGCAAGTTCTTTTGTCATTTCAAATGGAAAACCGTATGTAGTGAAAAGTACAAAAGGACTAATCCCCTTTTCAAATTCCTTCAAGCCTTTCTCCAAGGTTTTTTCAAATTTTTCTTCTTCTTGGGATAAATTGTTTAAAACAAAATCTGAATTTTTTGAAAGTTCCGGATACACATCTTTATATATTTCAATTACAACTTTTGCGATTTCTCCTGTAAAGGAAATCATATCTAATTGTTTACCGTATCGAACAGCTCGTCTTATAAGCCTGCGCAAAACATATCCTTGACCCCCGTTTGATGGAGCTATACCCATATCATCACCCAAAATAAAAGCACTCGCCTTTATATGATCAGCAATAATTCGCATTGCCTTTTTATTTTCATCATACTTTTTCCGCGAAAGACTTTCTATTTTTTCTATAATTGGCCAAAAGAGTTCTGTTTTATAATTATCATCCAAGCCATTTACCACAGCCAAAGTTCTTTCAAGACCCATACCTGTATCAATATTTTTTTGAGCAAGCTCTGTGAATACACCTTCTTTTGATTTATCATATTGCATAAAAACATCATTCCAGATTTCAAGCCAAAGTGCATTATCATCATTAAAACTTTCTGGAACTTCCTCAGGACTCCCTACCCAATAAAACATTTCTGTATCTGGACCACAAGGGCCAGAATCTCCTGCGGGGCCCCACCAATTATTTTTCTTTGGAAGTTTTGCAATTTTACTTTCAGGAATTCCAAGACTCTTCCACGCTTCATATGCTTCCTCATCAAAGGGCGCATCACTATCTCCTGCAAAAACAGAAACTGCGATTCTATTTTTATCCAAACCTAAATAATCGGGAGATGTTAAAAATTCATAACTCCACTCGATAACTTCTTTTTTAAAATAGTCTCCAAGTGACCAATTACCAAGCATTTCAAAGAAAGTATGGTGGGCATAATCACCCACCTCATCAATATCACCTGTCCTTACACACTTCTGAACGTCTGTGAGCCTCGCCCCTAGTGGATGCTTCTCCCCAAGCAAATATGGCACCAGAGGGTGCATCCCCGCTGTGGTGAAGAGTACAGAGGGGTCATTTTCAGGAATAAGCGAAGCAGAAGGAATAACCGCGTGCCCGCGCTTTTCAAAAAAACTTAAGAATTTTTGTCGAATTTCGTTTGATGTCATCGTCTACTATTTATATCAGATTTTGGAAAATTATAAAGCTCTCTCGTCTGTCATCCTCGCGAATGCGGGGATCCAAGTTAATTCAGAATTTTCAGACTGGATTCCTGTCTTCACCGGAATGACAAACGGAATCGAACTTGGATCCACGGGAGTACCAGGGGATGACAAAAAATACAGTTTATTAATCATTTAGAACAGGTAGAACAACTACAACAATTACAAACTGCCCCTAAAACAAATTTGTACTCAAATTTGTTCGGGCGAACATTTTGAGTACAAAATGTTTTAGCCTGCCACTTCTCCAATCTCCTTCAACACCCTTGCTATCCTCCCATCTGTTAGTTGCATTTCTTTCAAAACTTCAATCTTTGTTTTCAAATTTTTACAAGTCACAATTTCTTTATCCAAAAGTATTTTCTTTTCTCTGCCAGAAAGTGTTGTGAGGCAAGTAAGTGGGTGAAGACCTGTTTCTTCAATCAAATCATGCAGGTTACCTTTCGCTGGATAATTCCACCCAATCATATTTACTCCAGCACAAGCTCCAAACTTAATCGCATTTTCTGTAAATTTTGTATTGGTCAAAAGCAAACCCTGTGTCATCTTTCTTTTCTTGCCATCAATATTAAATTCCACGCCCACCAAATCATCGAAGCGCGCTTTAATATATAGAGCGACTTTTACATCAGACTTAAGCATAAGTTGATTATGAAATTTTATTTCAGTCATTATCAAATGATCATCATTATATGCAACAATATCTATTTCATGTTCAATACAATGCCCGTTCACAATTAAATCATTAATAATTTTATAGCCTTTCTCTTTAAAAATTTCACCAACAAAATCCTCAAATGGAAAGCCTGTAGGTCCCAAACTTGCAATAGATCTGCGAAGTGAATATCGAATAGCCGGCCTACTTTCTTTCTTACGAAGAAGTTTGAAAGCTTGAGTATAAATCATCGAGGTGGGCATACCCTCTTTTAATTTTGCTTCAATTTTATTTGCAACATCTTCAGCCACAAACATTGATGCACCAGCTTTTTCTATGGAGTCAAGCAGTTTTGCTTTATTAAATACCTCAAGTTCCCCTGATGATTTTTTTATGTATGTGTCAATCATGAACTCAATTATAACCCGAATTTATAAATACCGACAGGCCTTGTCCAATGCTCATTATTTGAAGATTTGGCGATTAAATCCGAAATCCAAAGCACGAAATTCGAAACAAGCACAAATGACCAAAATAATAAATTCAAAACAGCTCAGAATTCAAATGCATTTGTTTTGGATTTTGATATTTGAATTTAGAATTTGTTTCGAATTTCGGATTTCGTGCTTCGTGCTTTAAAATTCGCGCTTCGAATTTTATGCTGTGCTTAAAGCACAGCATCAATTATTCCTCCTCCTAAACAAACATCCCCATCATATATTACCAAAGATTGGCCAACTGAAACAAAATCTTGTTTATCAACAAAATTCACAATACAACCTTCTGCATCGTGAGGCTTAGCCTCAAGATTGATAGAACATCGGAAAAGTGGCTGACGATAACGAAATCTACACATATATTCTTTCCCCAATTCTGGCTTTACTATCCAATTCACATCCCGAAGAATCACACCATGGCTCGAACTATTTTGAATTTCGATTTTTGAATCAGAAACAGTAATTATATTTTTTTCTATATCTTTAGAAACAATATAAAAAGGTCCGGTGTCTGTATCTTTTTTATTAATTGTAAAACCATGTCTTTCACCAAGAGTATATAAATGAACTCCATCATGTACGCCAATAATTTGACCCTCTATATTTAATACACTTCCTTCTTTTTTAGGAATTGTATGTGAAAGAAATTCATCTAAATCAACTTTACCAAGAAAACACAATCCTTGACTATCCTTTTTCTCACCAGTAAAAAGTTTATATTTCTTTGCAATTTTCCTTACTTCAGGTTTATCAATTTCCCCAATTGGAAAAAGAGTTTTTTCTAATTGCTCTTTAGAAACCGCCCAAAGAAAATAACTCTGATCCTTATTCCCATCCTCTCCCTTTAGTAATTGAATTTCTGGATTTATGTTATGTGTTATGTGTTTTGTGTTATGTGTTGTTCTCGCATAGTGCCCCGTTGCTACAAAGTCCGCGCCACGCTTCATTGCAAAATCAAAAAAAGTTCCAAATTTTACGTATTTATTGCACATCACATCAGGGTTTGGTGTACGCCCAGCTTTATATTCAGAAATCATATAATCAATAACATTTTTCTTATACGACTCTTCCGCATCACAAGTCAAAAATGGAATTCCCAAATGAGCTGCCACTCGCATCGCATCTCTTCTTTCTTCTTTCCAATCACATTTCAAAAAATCAGGATACCAACCTTTTATAAAGACCCCCGTGACATCCGCTCCAGCTTCAATCAAAAGAGCAGCAGCCACAGAGCTGTCTACCCCTCCAGATAAGCCTATATATATTTTTTTGTTTTTCAAATTTTGTTTACTCACGTTTGTATTTATAGCAATTTACAACTAAATATCAAATGATTCTGGATCCCCGCATTCGCGAGGATGACACAAAACATAATCGCTTCGTTCGTTGTTTTGTGTCATTTTTTTACCTTTTAAATTCTGCATTTATTCAATAGTTATATCATAAATTTAAGTAAAAGCTAAAGCGGTCGATTATTAGTTATTTTATCTTAAGTTCAAAGCACCTTAATTAAATCTTTTTATTCCTCTTATCTCCATTCTCAAATTTGCTATTGTTTACGATAGCATTCACTAGATAACGGATTCTAATATGCTATTGTTTACGATAGCATTCGTTAAGAAGAATTCTAATATGCTATTGTTTACGATAGCATTCACTAGATAACGGATTCTAATATGCTATTGTTTACGATAGCATTATTTATATTCACAGATTCTATTTTGGATACTTATTATTTCGTAAGTATTCAAAACTGGCCCCTCTAGGCCGAGTTGGTAAAAGTTCGTGTCTTAAAATCAGAATCTTTTTGATTATCTTTCTTCTTGTTTCTTTATCCCCAAAGAAATCATCAATAATGTTATATGAATTCCTTTTTAGAGCGACAGAAGCTCTTGTAACAGTGGCGGGACTAACATTGAGAGAATTACTGATTACGCGGTTTGATAATCCTTCTTTAAGCATTATTATGATAGCCAATCTTTTTGCTAGCATCATTTTTTCGGATTCAGTAAATAATTCATTCACAAATAATATACTCTTTTCCTTATTATCCAGACAAATCAACGAGGAAACAAATTGACCATATATTTTATTATAAACATTTTTGTCAATCCTAATATTAGTGAGATTCTTCATAGAATAATTATAAACCAATAAAAAATATTTGCTATTGTAAACAATAGCATGCCGTGTAGCAATATATATATAAATAAATAAATTTTATGCAATATCAAAAATGCTATTGTTTACGATAGCATTTTTTATATAAACCTTAAATTAAATTTTCATTACCAATAATTAATTTTATTTAATATATTTCTCTTTGTTTTTCCTATGTTCCTCAAAAGTCACAGCATAATGCATAATGCCATTTTTGTCGGAAAGATAATATAAATATTTATTTGTAGTTGGAAACATAGAAGCATTAATTGCAAGAATTCCTGGATTATTTATGGGCGTCGGAGGGAGGCCTTTATTTATATACGTATTATATGGAGAATCAATTTTCAAATCAGCTTTAGTAATTTCTGAAGACGCTTTCCCATTTATAAACATAAAAACAGTATCCACCTGAAGTGGCATTCCAATACTAATCCTCCTCCAAAGAATATCAGCAATCATTTTTCTGTCTTCATCATTACTTGCCTCTCCCTCTATTATAGAAGCCATTGTAATAATTTCATTCAAGTCTTTCGAAGTTTTTGAATTACTTAAATCTATATTTGATGTCTGATGCAAAAAATTATCTTCTAGCATCTTAATTATATCAATAGTAGAAGCAGAATATGGTATAAAATATGTATCTGGAAATAAATAGCCCTCCCTTGAAAGTACTTCCCTTTCAAATTCTACTTTATTTATATTTATAAACTCTGGACCAAATAAATTAACCAGATCTCTACCACGCATTCCCTCTATGATTGTAATTTTTTTCACTGGCACACCATAATCAGCATTAATTATTCTTTTCACAACTTTAAATACATTATCTGTTCCATCAAATAAATAAGGGCCAGCTTTAATATTATTTTCACCATTTAAAAGAATCGCAACAATTCGAAATACTTCTTCTGAACGAATAATTTTATCTTGTTTTAAAAGCTCTGAAATTTGCATTAGTGAAAGCCCGCTTGGAATATCTACATTAATCTTATTTTTTTTATTAGATGGCCCTGACATTAAAAAAGATAAAAAAATAATAATGACTATGCAAATACCAATAATCTGCACATATTTTTTATGTGTTTTAAGGAAATCTTTAATTATTGGAATGTATTTATAAAGGTATTGCATACTAGATCGGCAAATTTGAAGGTGGTTCGGCTTTCTTTGACAATAGTCTTCCGAGAGTTGGTGTGCCCACAACTGTGCCTGGGAAATGAAAAATCGTAGCGAGCTCTTCAGCATTTAAAACAAAATGTTTTTCCTTATTTGGCGGGAAAAAATATGAACGTTTTTTATATCCAAATAATAGTTCTTGTTTCATTTTATTTACTCTTATATCATTCCAGTCCTGCCAAGGATAATCAAAAGATGTATTATTTGTTGGTTTAAAATTATTTAAAGTTGGAGAATTAAAAGGCTTTAAAAGAGACATAAGCATAGGAATATTTGTACCATTAAAATCATCTTTTGAAGCCAAATATATTGAACGTATACCAACATCAAAACCGGGTTTTGAAATACTTCTTTCCAAAGCAGAGATAATCTCCATTTGCCCCTTTGTTAGGTTTGGAAATCCCTCCTGCTCCTTACCTGTTGCTATATCAGTATATTTAGTAGTATTTTCTTTTCGTATTTTCTTTACTTCCTCAAGTGCATCCTTTTTCCATTTATCCATTGTTGCATTCCACGATGCCGGGTTCCACCAATTTCTTTTTGAACTATCTGGATCTTCATCTTTATGGGCCCTACAAATAATTTGAAACCAAAACTGCTCACCCCTTCCAAGTTGACCAAAAAATTCTAAAACCTGTGAAATTGGATCTACCTTTTGTTCCTCTTTAGTAGCTGTTTCGTGCAAGCCATAATCAACATATGTTTTTATTGGATACGGATCAATTTTAGCTAATTTATATTCAGTACCAAAAAGCCCCATAGTGTTTGGATCATATTCAGGGATGCTCTTTGTATAATCAGAAACAAAAGAAACTTCTGCGCCCGGATATTGAGCATAGATTTGGGATTCTATATGTTTTTTCCACGCATCACGAGTCCAAATAAAAAAGTGTATATAGCCATCAATAGAAGCAATTTCTAAAGAAAACCATGCTCTTGTTTTACCAAGAAAATTTCTATCATACCAAGTAGACTCTCCACTAGTTTGCCAAATAGTATTTAAAAATAATTCCATTGCCACTGGTGATTTTGCTACTTCTTTTGGTACACGAATTTCTAACATTACATATTTTTGTGCTGCAA
Organism: uncultured Candidatus Saccharibacteria bacterium; assembly: GCA_964483025.1. Lineage (GTDB taxonomy): Bacteria > Patescibacteriota > Minisyncoccia > Phycocordibacterales > CAIZIN01 > CAIZIN01. The sequence continues at coordinate 17,267 of CAYZZT010000012.1, forward strand.
AAAATCGCCTACGATTATATCGAACAAACAAATACCAGAAAATATAGCCCAATAAAAAAGGAAGCCAAAGTGGAGCTGTAATCCAAATATAGTTTAAAGAAATTAAAAGAAGATCATTTGAACCGGTCATTGGGTATATTATAACTCAAATAAATTTTTAAAACAAAATTTATTTAAATATAACATATAACACATAACATATAACAAAATACAAATGCACTTCGGAAAATTTCTTTTGTGATAAAAGAAAAAGTCGCGTCTACAGATGGGCGCGACTTTGGAAAACGAGCAGGTGGGTTACTTTGTAACTTCGACGAGGTCTGGAAGCGGGAGCAGTTCCCGTTTGCCTTGCCCAATACCGACAATTCGATATTTCCCGACTTTTGGTTGTTCGCCAGAGAACTTGAAAGTGTAGTACATAGTCGATGATGAACCAACCTTCGCAAGGAAGGTATTACCCTCACCAATGTACAAAAACTCGATGTTCTGACCTTCTGACGGGGTTCCTTGGTTTGGTTTACCAACACCAGCAGAACGCCCAATTCTCGCACTAAATAAAAAGACGACAACTGAATATAATGCCAAAATAATATATCTCATGTTTTGGTTTTCTACTGCTCAAAACTCAAGAATCCAACCGCGGACTCACAAGCTTTGATTTGTTCTATTACTTTTATATTATACCATGATACAAATATAATTGCAAATTTCTGCATTCCACTCCGCCAAAAATGGCTCTACTAAGACCTTTTTTGCGTAGCCAATTCAACTGACTGTATTCCGAGTAATCGAGGGATACAGCCTGCCACCTCCTCCACTAAATTGCTATGTCAGAATAGTAGTCTTGTTTAAAATTAATCGAAGATGTAAGTTTTGTATTTAATGCGGGAGTGAAAGTATTACTTTTTGCGAGCATTTGCAGCCGAAAAGCATGGTCTTTTTGTACTCAAAAAGTTTTCGGCGAAACCGAAGCGAGCCACGGCAGGGTGGCGGAGCGGTCG
>CAYZZT010000013.1:0-17958 GCA_964483025.1 uncultured Candidatus Saccharibacteria bacterium
TAAAGATGGGAGAAAAATGGTATCGACCTGAAGAAATTTCAGCGATGATCATTCAAAAGCTTAAAACAGACGCAGAGGCACGCATTGGAGAGAAAATTACTGAAGCTGTGATTACGGTGCCAGCATATTTTAACGATGCACAAAGGCAGGCAACAAAGGATGCTGGAAAGATTGCTGGGCTTGACGTGAAGAGAATTATTAATGAGCCAACAGCAGCAGCTCTTGCATATGGCTTCGATAAAAAGAAGGATGAAAAAATTGTAGTGTTTGACTTTGGTGGAGGAACATTTGATGTTTCTATTTTAGAAGTTGGAGGTGATGTTGTGGAAGTGAAATCTACAGATGGCGACTCTCATCTTGGAGGTAAAGATATTGACCAAAAAATTCTAAACTATATTGCAGATGAATATAAAAAAGAAAGTGGTATAGATGTTCGAAATGATGCCTTGGCTTTACAGCGATTAGATGAAGCTGCAGAAAAAGCAAAAATTGAACTTTCAACTGCGGTTGAAACAGAAATAAATATTCCATTTATTACTTCAGATAGTTCTGGTCCAAGACATCTTCTTTTAAAGATGAGTCGGACAAAACTAGAAGAATTAACACAAGAATTTATTGACCGTGCAATGGAAATAACAAAGCGCGCTCTTGAAGCTTCTCCATTTAAAAAAGAAGATCTTCATGAAATTATTCTTGTGGGAGGACAAACTCGAATGCCTGCAATGCAAAATGCAGTGAAAGTATTTTTTGGTAAAGAGCCACATATGGGGGTAAATCCAGATGAGGTGGTGGCTATTGGCGCTTCTATTCAAGGTGGTATTTTTTCTGGAGATGTAAAAGATGTGCTTCTTCTTGATGTTATTCCTCTTTCTTTAGGAATTGAAACAATGGGAAATGTCGCAACAAAGTTGATTGAGAAAAATACAACGATTCCAACATCAAAATCACAAGTATTTTCAACAGCAGCTGATAATCAAACTTCTGTTGAAATTCATATTGTACAGGGAGAAAGAGCGATGGCACAAGATAATAAATCACTTGGTCGATTTATTCTTGATGGAATTCCAACAGCACCACGAGGTGTTCCGCAAGTGGAAGTAACATTTGATGTGGATGCAAACGGAATTCTTAGTGTGAAAGCTAAAGACAAATCAACAGGCAAAGAACAATCAATTCGTATTGAAGCAAGCTCCGGTCTTTCAAAAGATGATATTGCTAAAATGCAAAAAGACGCTGAGCTTCATGCTGATGAAGATAAAAAGAAACAAGAGGCGGTAGAAGCAAAAAATATTTCAGATCAAATGATTTATACAGCAGAGAAATCTTTGAAAGAGAATGCAGATAAAATTACAGATGAAATTAAAAAAGGAGTTGAAGAAAAAGTTGAGGAATTGAAAAAAGTAAAAGATGGTACCGATATGGAAGCTATTAAAAAGGCCTCTGTGGAACTTTCAACTGAAATGGGAAAGATTGGTGAGTATATGGCAAAGCAAGCATCTGAAGCTCAAACACAGCCTACATCTGAAGGAGAAGCCTCAAAAGATGAAACTGTGCGAGATGCAGAATTTAAGGAAGAAGAGAATAATAAGTAACTAGTAACATATAACAGATAACAAGTTATAAATAACTGTATAAATTTAAAGTTATTTGTTATAAGTTATTAGTTATAAGTTGATTCACTATGTCCAAAGACTACTACAAAACATTAGGCGTTGAAAAAAATGCCTCAGCCGACGAAATTAAAAAAGCGTTTCGTAAACTTGCGCATGAACATCATCCAGATAAAACCGGTGGTGATGACAGAAAGTTTAAAGAAGCTAGCGAAGCGTATAGTGTGCTTTCTGATGAAAAGAAGAGACAACAGTATGATACTTTTGGAAGTGCTGATGCTGGTAGTTTTGGTGGTGGGCAAGGAGGAGGCTTTGGCGGTTTTGATTTTTCTGGATTCTCACAAGGTGGGAATATGGAATTTGATCTTGGCGATATATTTGGTGAATTTTTTGGTGGAGGAGGTGGAAGGAGGAGACAACAAACTCCAAGGGGAAATGATATATCAATAGATATTGAGCTTACATTTAAGGAATCTATTTTTGGTGCTGAGAAAGATATCAATTTAAATACAATGTCAAAATGTGAACATTGTAATGGTACAGGCGGTGAACCTAATTCAGAAATAGTTACATGCCCCAAATGTCATGGAGATGGAATGATTCGCGAAACAAAATCTTCAATCTTTGGATCTTTTGCAACACAGAAAATTTGCCCAGATTGTAATGGTAAAGGCAAGATTCCTAAAGAAAAATGTAAAGTTTGTCACGGGCAGACTATTGTTCGAAAGTCACATAGCTTGAAAGTAAAGATTCCTTCTGGTATTGAGAACGGAGAAATGGTACGACTTTCTGGTGCGGGCGAGACAGCTCCACATGGAACAACAGGCGATTTGTATATTCGCGCCCATGTGAGACCTCACAAAGAAATTCGTAAGGAGGGAAGTAACCTTGTAATGAAGTTGCCTGTGAAGCTCACAGAGGCACTGCTTGGGGGTGAAAGGCTCATTGAAACATTGGACGGTTCGCTCACTTTGAAAATTCCGCAGGGTGTTCGTTTTGGCGAGATCCTTCGCTTAAAAGAAAAGGGCGTACCTTCAGACGGGAGAAGGCGAGGGGACTTATTGGTCCATATTGAAATCGAACTTCCTAAAAAGATTTCACGAACAGCTTCAAAACTAATAGAAGATCTTAAGAAAGAAGGATTGTAGTCACCACTCTCTGTTATCTCGAATTTGTATGTCATTCCAGCGAAGGCTGGAATCCAGTCTCGCATCCGTATTCGTGCATTCAAAAAACAAAAGAGCGAGTTTGGCTTTGCCAAACTCGCTCTTTTGTAATCTCAGAAAAATTTACGTTGTATTATAAAAATCTACCCTGCACTATTCGCGCGAATAGGCCAAACTATCCCTTCACCCATTCGTACGAATGGGTGAAGGGATAAAATAGTAAAAATAGATCCATGTTTGTTTTTTTTGTATTAATTTTATAAGCCTGTATAATATACAGTATGGATAAAAAATCTAAAATATTAATGTGGGTTTTTGTTGGAGCTTTAATAATTTCAGTGGGGGCAACATATTATCGATATGTTGTGAAAAGAGATTATATAATTTTTGCTCACGCTCCTTGTGATCCAGAAATGGAATCTTGTTTTTATTACCCTTGTGAAGAGGGAGATACCGAATGTTCACCGGCGGATGTAGAGTATTATAAAAAAATAAATAAGAAGGCTTATAATATAGAGCTTTGTGATTCTGAAAGTCCAGATTGTCAGCCATTGGTTTGCCAGGAAAATGAAGCTGATTGCGAAATAATAAGTTGTAGTGAAGACGTTCTCGAAGATGGCGAGGCTTGCTCAGTTGCTTCATCATCTGTTTCTACATCATCCGAATTTGTCATTCCGGCGAAGGCTGGAATCCAGTCTGAAAAAATTAGTCAGTAATCCTATTTAAACCATGAAAAAGAAAATAGATATTACAAAAAAAGTTGCTATTTTTGAAGAAAAAGAAGTTCGCCGAACTTGGCATGATGAACAGTGGTTTTTTGTTATCGAAGACGTGGTACAAGCCCTCATTGATTCAAAGAATGTCAAAGATTATATTAATAAAATTAGACAACGAGATCCTGAATTAGGCAAAGGGTATGGACAAATTGTCCATATCCTTGACATAAACACAAAAGGTGGTAAACAAAAGATGAATTGTGGGAATCTTCAAGGTATTTTTCGTATCATTCAATCAATTCCTTCACCAAAGGCAGAGCCTTTTAAACAATGGCTTGCCAAAGTTGGTCAGGAAAGAATTGAAGAAATTCAAGATCCGGAAAGAGCTATTATTCGTGCAAAGAAAATATACGAACAAAAAGGCTACAATGATGACTGGATTGCAAAACGAATGCGAGGAATCAATGTTCGTAACACACTCACTGATGAATGGAAGGATAGAGGGGCAAAAGAAGGTATAGAATTTGCAATACTTACAAATGAAATCTATAAAGGTACTTTTGATATGAATGCAAAGTAGATTAAGAAATATAAAAATCTTTCAAATCCAGATAATCCTCGTGACCACATGAACGAACTTGAATTAATTCTTACAATGCTTGGCGAAGCCACAACTACTGAGTTTTCACAAAGGAGAGATTCAAAAGGTTTCCCTTCACTCAAAAAAGATTCAAGAGAAGGCGGAGAAGTTGCTGGTAATGCAAGAAAAGAAATCGAGACCAAAACAGGGAAGAAAATCACAACAAAAGTTAATTTTTTGGAACAAAAGAAGAATAAGAGGATATCAATAAAGAAAAAAACTAAATAATGTACAAATCATTTACCTCTGATGAATATAGACAGCATTTTAATTTATCAACAGATTATAAAATCGAAGCTTTTATTTCATTTGGATCATGGAATTTAGAAAAAGAATTTAATAACACATTAGAGGCTTTAAAGGAGTTAGGTATAGATTGTAAAAGTAAAAATTTAGAAGGTTTTCTTTCAAATATATTAGAAATAAAAATAGACAATAAAATTTATTGGTTCGCGGTTGTTTATGGAGGAGCTATACTTTCTGAGTATCTACATTTAGCTTGTATTTTTGGGTCCAAACAAAATATTCATATAGGAAGTTGTGGCGGGTTATATTCAGATATGAATTCTCTAGATTTATTAATACCTACTTGGACATACGGATTGGAAAGTTCTGCTAGTATGTACGATAAAGAAAATACTGAACATAAATATTTTGCTGATGAAAATTTGTCAAAAATTATTGAGGTGAAATTAGATAAGGAGTATAAAATTTGGAAAGGTCCAGTAGTCAGTTGTCATGCAATGCTTGGGGAAACATATGATGATGTACAAAATTGGTCTAAACAGGGATACTATGGAATAGAAATGGAGACGGCTACAGTTTTTGCTGTTTCAAGACATTTTAATGTCCCAAGTGCGTCTCTTTTGTATGTTGGAGATAATTTAATAAAAGGTCAGACGGTTCAAGATGAAAGTCACAATCAAGAAAAGGATCAAAGAGAAGAATTAAAAAAGTATGTGCACAGAATTGCGATTGAAATGGTGTTAAATATATAAGTTATATAAAAGATTAAATTGGTAATAAACCTTGCAAAACAAGGTTTTTTTGTGTTCTTCTCTCAAATACTTGCAATTTATTTAAACATGTGCTATAATATAGAGGTATAGTATAAGTTCTTCAAATCAAACAAAATCAGAATATGAAAATCAAAAGTATTGCAATCATTGTGTTGTCCATCGCATTCTTTGCTGGCAGTGTATACGTAGCCAAGGAAATGTCGACTAATCGCACAGCGGAAAAATTTGTTCTCAAAGAACTCGAAAAACAGGGTTTTGGAGAAATTACGATTTTGAATCACGAAAAGGCCACATACTTTTTCAAGAGAGCACGTGCTATTGGTGTTGAATACAATCTGGAAGCAAGGGACAAACAACATCAAAATGTCAAAATGGTAGCTTTTTGGAATCGTAACAGTAATAATGTGTTATTCTTTAGCTCGGAAGGCAAGAGGATGACATTTAACTAAAGCACAAAAGAAAGGGGGCCATTGTGGTCAAAAAACAGATCTTTAAAAGAATTGCACAAGTTGCAACAGGATGGAGCTTACTTTCCGCATTTAGTTGGGTTTATGACAATCCTTTATGGCTACTTGTCATTGCTTGGCTTGGGCTTGGTGTCGGCTCAGTTGTAATGACTCTTGGCGCTATGATTCTAAATTTTTTCTTTCTGAGCTTGTATCAGAAATATGAAATTGATTTTCTTGGTGTCAATGGGTTTGCTGTGTTGAAGGAGAATGGTGACAAGTGGGCTCAAAAAGTTCATCAACACAGTAACTTCTTCATCCGTATAATTTTTTGGGTTCCTGCATTGTTCTTCCGTTTGCTCGTATGGGCTGTACGAAAAAATGATGTATTGGCTTTCATTGCTTTATCTATCCAAACAGACTCCTTTATCACAACGGCGTTTCTGCGAGGAAAAGTTGGAGGAAAGCTCACCCAGAAAGACTACGTGATCTTCGTAAGTAGCACAGCCCTTAGCTGTCTCTATTGGAGCCTACGTAATGGTGTCATTCTCGCCATCATCAAAGGTGGCCTTGAAGTGACAAAACAGTTCTTAAACTAAACCAAACCGCGCTATTCTAGTATTCTAGAGCGCGGTTTTTTTGTGGTACAATATATATACTGTATGGCCGATATTAAAAGAATTGCTCACGTGGCAACTGGGTGGGGATTATATACAACTTGGAGTTGGATTTTTGATAATCCAATATGGCTTTTTGCAATAGCATATTTTGGATTTGGACTTGGCTCAATAATAATGACTTGTGCCGTCATTATAAATAATTTTATTTTCTTGATTTTACATCAAAAAGACAAAGCAAAGTGGCTGGGGGTCAATGGACTTTTGTTACTAAAAGAAGAAGGGCATCAATGGGCAGATCGGTTACATCAACATAAGAATTTTCTTGTTCGTGTATTTTTTTGGATACCAGCACATCTTTTTAAATGGTTAGTGAAAATTATTCGTAAGAATGACATTCTGGTTTTTATAGCTCTTTCGATTCAAACAGATTCTTTTATAGCTACGGCCTTTCTAAGGGGTGATATTCAAGGCAGATTGAGAACTCGAGATTATATAACTTTTGTTGCAAGTACGATATTGAGTTGTTTTTATTGGAGTTTAAGAAATGGTTTTGTTTTAATTGTTATAAAAATAGTTTGGACTTTTATAAGAAGCTATATTTAGTTTTGTATATTTGATACTAAAGTTATATAATTAGATAAATAATAAATAATTACAAACAATGAACGTAAATGATATATACACACCTCTTCAAGAAGCAAAGGCTGAGCTTGAAAGAAGGTGGAATGATCCTGAGTTGAGAAAAAAAGTTGAAGAATTTTTGGGACGTGAACATCTACCAGATTATATTTTTGAAAAGCCACACGCTATTTCAATAGAAGATGTTGCGACACCTAATTTGTATACTTGGACTTTTATTAGCAAAGCAAATCAGGTTGATTTAGATCCATTACATTTTGAATTTTTGGATGATATTTTTGTAACTACAAATCACGACAAAGCTTCTTTGGGGAAGATGTCTTTTTACCACGGTCTTGACGACAGTGGTAATATGATAAAGAGTATAAAAAAAATTATTAATTTAGATGGAAGTCAGGAGAAAAAAAAATTGAGGGATATAAGAACTTTAGAGGATAAATCTTTTGTAGAATTTCATCGAGATTTGATGTTAAAGAATTTTCCTGATGCTAAAATATTTGATGGTTCAGATTGGTTTAAGTGTAAAGGTGGGTGTGCAAAAGATTATTATAAGCATCTTTTAATGATGGTATTATGTCATGGAATATTATTTGATAATTTTTTAGATTATGATTATGAGTCAGATCTTGTAAGAAATATATTGATACCTGCTTTTGCAGAAGTTGAAAGAGAGTTTGGGTTAAGGCCGTTAATAGTTTCGGTTGCACCAACTGATAAACTATTGGAAAAGTACTGGCTTTCATATCCAGAATTTATTAAAATTTATCTGACTAATTAATAAAAACAAATATGGAATTTAATCTTATAACTAACATAAAATCATGCGTTGAATTTGTTAATAATGTAGCACCAATATCTCTTGTTTATTATTCACATTTTGTAACTGTAATCCTCTCATTATTATTAGGAATTTATATTCTGTATGCAGGTAGGCCGTCATTAATGAGCCGAATTTTTTTTAGTTTTACTGTATTTTTTTCTATGTATGTGGTTTTTGATTTTGTGACATGGGTTAGTTATGATAGTACAGATTATATGTTTTATTGGTCGTGCCTAGGGATTTTAGCTTCCTTAATGTATATATCTGCTATATATTTTTCTTATGTATTTATGAATAAGAAAAATATTCCATTTTACTATCTCGTAATTTTCTTTATTTTAATTTTACCTGTTATTGTTTTAACCCCAACTTTTCTGAATTTATCTGGATTTAGTAATTTTGACTGTAATGCTATTGAACAAGTATATTTTACTAACTACTATCATTCACTTGGATTTGTTGCTTTTCTGTGGATTTTGATAATAGCAATATCAACGTACAGAAAAAATAGAGATGTAGCCTTTAGAACTCAAATATTTTTTATGACGTTGGGTATTGAGGCTTTAATTCTTATGTTTCTTTCAGCAACCTTTCTAGATACATATTTAGTTTTAGCAGGAATAACAAGTGATTATATGTTTGGAAATTACGGTCTTTTCGGGATGCCTATTTTCATAGGTTTTGTTGTTTTTAACATGGTCAAATTTAAAACTTTTAATGTTAAACTTTTTGGAGCCCAAGCGCTTGTCTTTACTCTTGTTGCTTTTCTGGGGGCGAGACTATTTCTTGATGAAATTGGAATAAGTAGAAACATTACATTTATAAACTTAATTGTCGTTTCTTTCACTGGATTTTTATTAATTAAGAGTGTTAAAAAAGAAATTGCTATACGAGAAAGAATTGAAACGCTTGCAGAGCAGCTTGAGCTTACAAATGAAAAACTTCGAATTCTTGACCAACAGAAAACCCAATTTGTTTCTTTGGCTTCACATCAGCTTCGTGCACCACTTACATCTATTAAAGGATATCTTTCAATGATACTTGAAGGGGATTATGGAGAAGTGAAAGGGGAGGCGAGAGAAATGATTAAGAGAGTTGAAGTTTCAGCAAATAATCTTGTGACGATTGTTGGAGACTTCTTGGATGTTTCTCGTATTGAGCAGGGAAAGATGAGATATGAATTGTCTGATTTTGATTTGAAACCTTTGGTAGAAACTGTTTATCGCGAGCAACAACCTATTGCCGAAAAGAAGGGTTTAAAACTTAATGTGAATATTGAGGAACATATGGAGTATAAACTTCACGGAGATATGAATAAACTCAAACAAGTATTTACAAATCTCACTGACAATTCTATTAAATACACAACAAAAGGGGAAGTTGATATTTCTCTTTCTAGGCCATCACCGAAAATTATTCGTTTTGAAATTAAAGATACTGGTATTGGAATTAATGCTGAAACCTTACCAAGATTATTTGATAAATTTGTACGAGCAGAAGGGGCTAATGAAGTGAATGTTATAGGTGCTGGCCTCGGGCTCTTTGTGGCCAAAGAAATGGTTAAAGCTCACGAGGGTGGAAAAGTCTGGGCCGAGTCTGAAGGGCTGGGCAAGGGCTCGAGGTTTGTGGTGGAGCTTAAAGCGATGTAGGACGAGGATATGTCCTACCGCAGACTGACGCTGACTAGACGCAGACTTGAATTCGGAAAATTTCAAATTAGTCTGGATTCACATGTATTTTTCTGGTGAAAAATCACGCGAACCCGACTCGGCTCGTCAGCCTCCGTCTTTGAGTCTGATACCCATCAGACTCAACCCGAATTCGCGAGAATGACAATGTGCAGAAAAAACGCAGACGGAATTCGAAGAATAAAAATGAAATGCAAATAAATTATATGAATATCAATTTACTGACAAGACCGATTTCAAATCCTGAAAATTTAATAATCAAAGAGGTTCTTTCAACTCGTAAAATCGATAAAGATTTGGAAGTTTTTTGCAAAAATACGTGGAATGAAATGCTTGTGGAAGCTAAAAAAGAAAATAAAAAATTATGGGATAGTGAGATATATAGATTTGAGTCTATTTCTGAAAACATTAATGCTGTTAATTTAGTAATTTCAACAATTCCATATTCTACGGTGGTGTCTATGAATAAGTATATTAGAGAGGTTAAAACTTTTGACGCAAGTTTTGAACCGCTCGGAATGTTTACTTCGTGCTTCGTGAAGACGTCTGATGATAAATATTTATTTATCGAAAAATCAAATAAATATTTTACAAAAAAGAAAATATCATTTATTGGAGGAACACTTTCTAAAACAGAGAAAGAAATTCACAAAGGTGCTGACCTATTTGGAGAAGTTATTAAAGAAGTCAAAGAAGAGCTTGGTCTATCCGAGGAAGATGTGGAGAGTGTTGTTTTTAGAAGTATGTATGAAACAAAAAATTTAAGCATTTGTTTGTTATTTGAAGTTATATTGAATTGCAGTTTTGAACAAGTTAAAATTAAGTTTGATCAAGGCAATGACGGCGAAGCGGTAAGGGTTATTGCTGTTGATTCAATCAAGCTTTTTGATTTTTCTGAATTGTATTTAGATGAATTAGATAAAATTAAGTTAAAATATTAAACAATGGAGAGATTTAATGTGACACACCCAAAAGAGATTTTACCTCAATCTGAGAAAGAATGGTTAAATACTGGAAAATTTAATGAAGAAATTGTTGCTGTTGGTAAAAATCTGATTAGGTGCGCGTATACAAATGCAGGAAAAGGAAATAGTGTTATTACAATGGCTGGAGGAATACCTAGAGATCCAAATCGTCGTCAAAACCTACCACTTATTAATAAATTATATGGTAATTTAGCTTTGAAGATGTTGGAAAATAATACATCAAGTCTGTTGTATAATCAGCCTGCTACAGGAGGTTCTACGGGTATTTGGGAAGAAGAGACGTTAAGGTTGCGAGCTGATACTTTAGCTGGTATCACTAGGTATTACTATGACAAGTTATTATCGAAGGAAATAAATCTGATTGGTATGAGTGCAGGTGCATATATGGCTGTTGATGCGATGCAAATTTTACAAAAGGAGGGACTTGTTGTTTCAAAATTAATTTTGATGTCACCAGCTGCATATCCAGAATTGGTTGAGAATATTCCTTATGGTTCTGATTTTTCAACAGCTATTCATAAACATTGGGATGTTAATAATTCACCGGTATTTAGTAAGATTGAAGATTATGTGAGAGGTGGCGGGAAGGTTCTAATTAGTTTTTTTGAAAATGACCACCCTCCGATTCCACATTCAATACAGGACAAATACCGAGAAGTTGCAAAAAAATTGTTTGAAGAAGGATTTCAGATAGAGGTAATTACTATACCAAAAGTTGCTCATAATTTTAGGAAAATAGGCACAGATCAAGATAAAAATGTTGTTGATAACAATAGTGTGAGAGCAATGACTTCTTATCTGGTTGATTTTTTGAAAGAAAGTTAGTTGTTGATAGGTTATATGTGACAAAAAATAAGCTTGCAAAATGTATCTACATTGTATATACTTATATTATGACAACGAAAGTTCAAAAGTGGGGAAATAGCTATGCGATAAGAATACCAAAACAAATGGTAAAGGAACTTAATCTATCTCTAGGTTCTTCTGTTGAGTTTAAACAAATAAAAGGTGGTGCAACAATAAAGCCAATTATTAAGAAAGACGAAGATGATATGACTTTGGAGGAGATGATGGAAGGTGTTACTAGAGATCAATTTCACGAAGTAATAGATTGGGGAGGTCCTTTTGGTAAAGAAGTATGGTAGAAAATGAATTTCCAAAACAAGGTGATTTAGTGTGGATAACATTAGATCCAACTCGAGGTCATGAGCAGTCAGGAAGAAGGCCTGCTGTTGTGGTAAGTAAAGACGCCTATAATAAATTATCTGGGATGATGTTAATTTGTCCAATTACTTCCAAATCAAAAATTCCCACATTTGAGATTCCTTTTGCGTCAAAAAAAATCAAAGGGAATATTCTTATAGATCATGTTAGATCTGTTGATTGGCATAGTCCGGAAAGAAAATGTGAAATCATCACCTCGCTGTCAATTGATATTTTGCAAAAAGTTTGTAGAAAAATTTCTAGACTTATCGAAATATCTTAGCTGTTATGAAATCAAAGAAAAATCCAAATAATTATTCTTGGAAGGAAATATTGAAGAATATGAAGTCTCATCAAATTCACGGGGAAATTGATTGGGGGCCGGATGTGGGGAATGAGATACTACCTGTTGATGAATGGGGTGATGAGGGGAAGCGGGAGACTGTTGTTGATTTTACTAAAATTAAGAAAGAGGGGGTTTCTGGTGAAGAGTTTTTAAAATATATAAAATAAATTCAAAAAAATGGATCTAAATTATTTACAAAATGAAATAAGGGGTAGGGGAGAAAAACTGGGAATCAAACTGCAGACTCCTGTGGAAATAATGCTTGGTGCAACAGAAGAGTTGGGTGAAGTCGCCAAAGAAGTTGCATTATTTGAACAGGTTGGAAATAAAATAAATTGGAAGCGTTCAGCGGATAAGGATTTACTTGCTGAGGAAATTGCTCAATTGTTGGTAAATATTTTTTCTCTAGCCTCGTCTTATGATATAAACGTTGAGGAGGCTTTGCAAAAGTTATTTGAGGGGAAGAATAAATAAGATGCTACCGACTGGATTCCTGCCTTACAGGCACTGTACACTTTTCGCTTTTTGAATACAAAATACTCAAAGTCTTGCGCTTGGGTTCCACCCCAAGCTCACCTCCGCCGGAATGACAATGCGATAGGGAATAACGAGAATGACAGAAAAATTGAATTGGTAAAAGGAATTGATTTTTGGTAATATATTGTAATGAATAAAATCTTACTTTCGGGGGTAAAGCCTACAGGCCGACCACATATCGGTAATTATTTTGGTGCAATGAAGCAATTTGTTGATTTGCAAGACAAATATGATTCGCGTGTTTTTATTGCTGATTTACACGCGCTTACTTCCACGGCATTAATTCCTTTCGGCCAAGCTGATTCAAAACAGCTCCATGAAGACATTATTGGTGTTGCTCTCGACTATTTAGCTATTGGTCTTGACCCTAAAAAATGTTTAATATTTAAACAATCGGACCTTCCACAAGTTACTGAACTTTGTTGGATTTTTGATTGTATAACTACAATGCCATATCTTATGCGCGCACACTCTTTTAAGGATGCAGAGGCTAAAAATAAAGATATCAGTGTTGGAACATTTAATTATCCAATGCTTATGGCTTCGGACATTTTAATTCATGATTCAAACGTTGTGCCTGTCGGCCAAGATCAAAAACAACATGTGGAATTTGCTCGCGATACAGTAGAAAAATTTAATAGAATTTTTGGCGAAACCTTTGTTATGCCAGAGGCTCTGATTATGGAAGATGTGGCGGTGGTCCCTGGAATTGATGGGCAAAAGATGAGTAAGAGTTATAACAATACAATTCCTCTTTTTGCGACGGATGAAGAAATACAAAAAGCAGTGATGGGTATTGTGACAGATTCAAGTGGGGGAATTCCTAAAAATGTTTATGCAATTCATTCTCTTTTCAGAACAAAAGAAGAGCTAGATAAAATTTATACAGAGAATGAAGGCAAATACAAAATTCTAAAAGATTTGCTCATTGACGATATGAAAAATTTTATTCGACCACTTCGCGAGAGGAGAGAAGAACTTGAAAAAGATTTACCTGCCGTCCTCGCTATGCTTAAAGAAAATGGACAAAAAGTTCGTGAGATTGCCGAAGCAAAAATGAAAGAGGTGAGGGAGAAGATTGGAATAAACCTATATTAGGAATTAAATTAGCAAAGCTAGGTTAATTTATTTATATTTATGAAAAAAGTTTTTGTGCTGGTTAAAAATATCATTCGGGCTACTAGAATGAGTTTTAAATTTACACCTATTTTTACTGGGCTAATTTTTGTTGCTGCAATAACCACAAGCCTTTTGCCTTTATATCAAGCAAAACTTATGGGTGATATTGTTGATTCTCTTGTTGTTGCATTAAAAACTGACGTTGCAACAAAAGCGCTTTTTATTCTTGTTTTTATTTACGCATCAATTTGGACCGTAAGTAATATTATTCGTTCCATTAGAAATTACCTTGATAAGAGATGGACTCTTGAATTAGAGCAGGGAATTGAGCTTACTGTGCTTAAGAAAAGAACAGAAATTGATCTTGCTCATTATGAAAAACCAGAATTTCAGAATCTCTTACAAAGAGCATTTAATCGAAGTATTTGGCCAATTTATAATCTTGTTGATACTAATTATCAAACAATTGCAAACATTGCAGTTGTTATTGTTTCGTCTGTTATTACATCATCCTTAAATATGCAGGTATATTTGATCGTTGTACTCTCCTCTATACCATCATTTTTTGTAAATTTAAAATATGGTAGTGAGACATGGAGTATGTGGGCGGAAAATAGTCCTCGACAAAGAAAATATGGTCATATTCGCAACCATATTCAAAACAGAACAGGAGTTGTTCAGACAAGACTACTTCAGGCGAGTAACAAACTAATAAAATTAGCTACAAATATCCTTCACGCATTTAAAAGAGATCAGAAGAAAGTTGATGTTAAGAAACTTTGGTACTCTATTTTTGCGAATATTATAAGTGGAGCTGGATATACATATGCTTTTTGGATAATTGTATTTTCAGTTGCTGAGGGTGCTTCAAACATTGGATCTGTTGTTTTCTTGGTGAGTGCACTTGGTCAACTTGTAGGTTCTATTAATGGGACACTAACTGATTTGGCTTCTCAGTTCGAAAGAAGTCTTTATGTTTCTGACATTTTTGAAGTTTTGGATACAAGACCGTATATTAAGGTAGCAAATGAACCTAAAAAATTAAAGCTCGCAAAAGCACCTGTAATTGAATTGAAAAATCTTTCATTTAAATATGATTCTTTGGATCAGTGGATTTTGAAAGATATTAATCTTACGATTAATTCCGGTGAAAAGATTGCACTCGTTGGTGAAAACGGAGTGGGTAAATCTACTTTAGTAAAACTTCTTGCTCGTATATATGATCCAACAAAAGGAAATATTTTGATAAATGGAATAGATTTAAAAGATTTGGATCCTAATGAATGGGGCTCGTATATGTCAATGTTGCTTCAGGATTATATGACATATGATTTTTCTGTGAATGAATCTATTGCAATGGGTAGACCAGATGAGAAAATTGATTTGAAAAGAGTAAAAAAATCTGCTCAGTTTTCTGGGGCTAGTGATTTTGTGGAAAAATATGAAAATAAATATGAGCAACAGCTTGGAAAAGAATTTGATGGTGGAATGGAACCATCAAAAGGGCAAAGACAGAAACTCGCAATTGCGCAAACACTTTATCGAAGTGGTTTTGTAATGATTCTTGATGAACCTACTGCGGCGATTGACGCTCTTTCAGAAAAAATGATTTTTGAGAAAATGGAAGAAGCGACTGGAGAGAATACTTTAATTGTAATTACTCACAGATTCAATACAACTCAGACTGTGGATAGAATTGTAGTTTTGGAGCACGGAAGAATTGTTGAGCTTGGAAGCCATAAAGAGCTTATTGAGGAGGGTGGTTTATATAAAAAAATGTTTGATGCGCAAGCTGATTCATTTAAGGATGCGGAGGAGGAAGGTTTATAAAATAACAAATAACTCGTAACGTATAACAAACAACATTGGACAAAAATGCTATCGTAAACAATAGCATTTTATTGTTGAACCTGGATATAGTATTTGCAAAGTTTCGGGGCCGTGGTATTCTTATGTATAAGAGCTTTGAGGCTGACAACACAGCTGAGCTTGGGGAAGAAAATCGGCCTCGAAGGGCCATGTGGGCCTCTAATTGGCTCACTGGTGAGTAGAACCCCACGGGTAGCCCGTAATAGCTTAAAGAGGGATTTTGGCCTATTTTAAGGCTAAAATAAGTATGGTGGTACCGCGATTCTTCTTGACCGTTCACATAGTGAAATAGGTGAAAGATCGTCCATACAAGTATGTTTATTTTTAAGCATATTTGTATGGGCGTTTTTTTGTTTAAAATTCGAAATTCGAAGCACGAAATCCGAAACAAATTCAAAATAATAAATAATAAAATTATAAACAAATTCAGGACTTAGATTCGTATGTGGACAATAATAAAGTTTATGGGTTGTTTTAGATTTAGAATTTTGAATTTAGTATTTGTTTCGAATTTCGGATTTCGTGCTTCGGATTTATTAGAAATTTAATATTAAATTTTAATCTATGAATAGGACTTATATAAAAGATTTAGGAAAAAGTGAGGGGCAGGAGGTAATTATTAAAGGTTGGGTGGATGTACGCCGAGACCAAGGCAAACTTGTTTTCTTTGACTTTCGCGATATGAGCGGAAAAGTGCAGGGTGTGATTTTGCCAAATCAAACAGAAGCGCACGAAGTTGCAAAAGATGTGCGACCCGAGTGGGTTTTGGAAGTGCATGGAAAAGTAAATAAACGTCCAGAAAAAAATATTCAAGCCGATAAACAAAATGGTGATATTGAATTGGAAATTTTAGAAATAACAGTTTTGGCAGAAGCGAAAGAATTACCATTTTCTTCTGATGCAGATTTGAATTTGGATACGCTTTTAGATTATCGACCACTTACACTTCGTCGAGAGAGAGAGCAAAATATTTTCCGTACTCAAAATATTATTATGCAGGCATTTCGTGAATATTTAGATAGTCGAAATTTTACAGAGTTCCAAGCACCAAGAATTGTTGGTGACGACGCTGAAGGCGGAGCTGGTATTTTCAAAATCGAATATCTTTACGGGCACCCAGCATACCTTTCAACAAGTCCACAATTATATAAACAAATGATGACGGGTGTTTTTGAAAGAGTTTATACAACCGGTCCTCAGTTCCGAGCTGAAAAACACGCAACAAGTAGGCACTTGAATGAACTTACAATGCTCGATTTTGAAATGGCATTTATTAATGATCATACAGATGTTATGAAAATGATTTCTGGTACACTTCGACACATAGCATTGACTCTGAAAGAAAAAGCAAAAAAAGAATTAGACTTTTTCAAAGTTCCCGCACCAATGGCACCAGAAGTATTTCCTTCAATGAAATTGCGTGAAGCTCAAGAACTTATTAAAAAAGAAACTGGGAAGGACTGTACAAATGAACCAGACCTTGATCCGGGTGATGAAAAGTGGCTTTGTGAATATGCGAATAAAAATTTGGAAAGTGATTTTATTATAATTACACATTATCCAACATCAAAACGACCATTCTATACAATGGATGACCCAGAAGATCCCGGCTTTACAAAAAGCTTTGATGTTCTTTTCCGTGGTGTTGAAATTGTTTCTGGAAGTCAAAGAGTTCACAACTACGAAATGCTTATTGAAAAGATGAAGAGCAAAGGACTTAATCCAGATAAATTTTCTTTTTATCTTATGGCTTTCAAATATGGTTTGGCACCACACGGAGGAATTGGCTTAGGGCTTGAAAGACTTACCGAAAAGTTTCTTGGTGTTGAAAATGTAAAGGAAGTAACTTTGTTCCCAAGAGATATAAACAGAATTGACACATTGCTGTCGAAATAAATAAAATGGAAAACTGTATATTTTGTAAAATTATAAAAGGGGAGGCTCCTTCACATAAAGTATGGGAGGATGAAAAATATATTGCATTTCTTTCAATTTTTCCAAATACGAAAGGAGCAACTGTTGTGATAACAAAAGCCCATTATGATAGCTACGCTTTTGATTTACCAGACGAGGTCCTTTCTGGACTCATTATTGCAACAAAGAAGGTTGCAAAAATGTTAGATGAAAGATTGGATGATGTAGGGCGGACAGGAATGGTTTTTGAGGGATTTGGTGTAAATCATATTCATTCAAAACTTTTTCCTATGCACGGAACGAAAGATATTGGTGAATGGAAGCCGATTGAAGCAAACATTGATAAATATTTTGAGAAATATGAAGGATATATTTCATCACATGATTACATAAGAGCCGATGATAATGAATTGGCTCTACTTGTAAAAAAATTAAGAGGAGAATAAATTTTTTAGTATATTCGCTTATTCGCGCGAATAAGCGAATAGAATTGTAAAAGAAAAAAGTGAAAGGGGTGGGCTTTCACTTTTGTTGAAGCTTTTTCGACTGGCTCTACTTAATTTTCGAGTTAAGTGACATTTTGTGTTGGTGACATTTAGAAAAGAGCAAGTATTAGCTTG
>CAYZZT010000014.1:0-16234 GCA_964483025.1 uncultured Candidatus Saccharibacteria bacterium
TGTAATAAGTGTACCACAGTGTTATAATGTTGTCTAGATGATTCATGGTGAATCAGCAAACAAATTGAACTTTGAAAGGAAAAGTTATGACGGCAAACACGTATACCATTGAGAAGATTGAATCTATCAGGAATAAACGATATCGCAAATTTTTTCTTAAGCATTTGCTTGAGGAAGGTAAATCTATGGAAATTCGCAGTAAAAATGTTCTGGGTACTCTTTGGATAAGTCTTACTTCAAAATACTCCGGCTACACATTCAGTTCAGAAGAGATCTCCACCGTGCTTAGTGCCTTGTTTTATATGCACACAAGTATACTTGCTGAAACACTT
This sequence comes from uncultured Candidatus Saccharibacteria bacterium, assembly GCA_964483025.1. Taxonomy (GTDB): domain Bacteria; phylum Patescibacteriota; class Minisyncoccia; order Phycocordibacterales; family CAIZIN01; genus CAIZIN01. Next base: position 333 of record CAYZZT010000014.1, read on the forward strand.
TGTGTTGTTGGTACTTTTTTGGACAATTTGGAATGGCCTGAAAAAGAGTACCCTATTCGCAAAGAAGATCAATCAAGAATTATCTGCAAATTTACTCACGGTATCATATCTGGGTTAGTTAGTGCTATGTGGCAATATACACGAGATCTTTCCATAAACTCAACACTGGCTCAGGAAAAAAGAGTAGCGATTTTCATTGTAGAATTGCTTTACAGGCAAGCCTCTCTCGAGCTGGATATTGTTACTCGCTGGACCACCGAAAAAGAGAGTCCAAATGTACATTATTTTGAAAACGAACTTAAAGATTACTTATTACCAGACTCAAAGTTTGTGGAAAAAAAGTTACGCCCACAACTTCTTGCAAAGGAAATGCAAAAGCGTCAATTTGTAAATGTGACTTGCAAGCCAGCAAAAAAAGTCTTGGATCAAATTCTCCAAGCTAGCTTTTCGGCTATCGAAGATTACAATCTTCGCACAGCTTTGGTTTGTCGTGGACTAAAGTAGGTTGGTTGGTTCCGGGTGAAAACCCACAAGGCCGAAGAGTTTTAACTCTTCGGCCTTTTTCTTGTTTAAAAATTTTTGAATTGAAACATTATTTAAAAATTAAAAATCAACACAAAATAAGGAGTGTACTCATGACTATATTTTGTATTGTCCTCGGTACTCCGGGGATCTGAAGTTAAAAAATTAAAAATTATTTCTTCTTGATTTGTGGCCGTTTCCCCCCACCGATAAGATACCTATTCGAATATGAATCCAAATCGAAAAAATCATCGGCTTTTTCAATAAGTTTTGCAGATGAAGAACGTCCAAACGAAACAACTTCCACCTGGCAACCCTCATTCACCTGCAAATATTCCACAAGTGGAATAAAATCTCCATCACCTGTGAGCAAAACAATAGCATCAAGCTTTGGGGCGAGTTTCACTGCATCAATCGCCATTCCCACATCCCAGTCGGCTTTCTTTGAACCTCCAGCAAAAATTTGTAAATCTTTTGTCTTTGTTTCAATGCCTGCTTTTTCTAAAGCACTAAAAAATGCCTGCTCTTCACCACTTTCTGTTGAAATTACATAAGCGATAGCTCGCACAAGTTTTCTTCCTGCAAGTGCGTCCTTTACAATTTGTGCAAAATTCACACGTGAATGATAAAGATTCTTCGCACTATGATATAGATTTTGTGCATCTATAAAAATTCCTACTCTTTGTTCTAAATGTTTTATGATCATGATTTAGCTATTAGGCGCTAGGCTCTAGGCGCTAGCAGTATTAAAAAAATAAAATACATTTATAAAAAATCCTCTCTGTCATTCCGGCGGAGGCCGGAATCCAGTCTGCAGAATTCTAACTTGGATCCCCGAGAGTACTCGAGGACGACAGAATTATTATTCAACTTATTAAGTATATCACCCTAAAACAAATTTGTATTCAAATTTGTTTTAGGGTTTTAGCTAAAGAAAAACCCGCTGTCTCGTAAAAGACAATGGGTTTAAGGCCTTTCCCAGAAACCCGGATTAACAGGTTTTGGAGTCCAAAATTTAATTGATGATTGACGACCGATCGCCAATCTGACTTGATCACGATTAATCAACTCTTCGCAACCTGATTCCTCTGTGCCCTCGAGTGAAATAGTCGCAAAACTTCCGTCACCCATGGCCGCTTGAAGTCCGGTAGAAACAGAGCCAGTAGGGAAAAGCCCGATTTTTTCGACAGCTTTATCTTTCGATTCAGCGTCTACATAACCAACTGTTTGGAAATGGCCGTTTTGTATCAAAACTTGTACTGAAAATTTCATGGTCGTATATATGTAGTTTCGATATTCCTTAAACAGGATATCACATAAGAAGTAATTTGTCAAGGCGATTATCGGCCAAAGTTCAGACAACAAAAAAGAGCTTTCCGGCTCTTTTTGAAGATATACCCCGCCCTTAAATACATAAAGAAGGGCGGGGTAAGATTTGGCAAATCATAAAAATACCATCCTTTTGGATGGTATTTTTTGAATTTGTATTTTGCTACTCACTACTCACTACCAACCACTCACTATTTAGCCTTCTTCTCCAGCTTCTTTACCACAGCTGCATGTCGTTTTGGGTCTTTTTTAGCGATATATTTTAGAGTTTTCTGTCGTGTAGCAACCATTCCAAGCAAACCACGTCGGGAATGATTATCCTTTGGGTTTTTCTTAAGATGTGTTGCAAGTGCATCGATATTTTTGGTCAAAAGGGCGATTTGCACCTCTGGTGAACCAGTATCAGTATCGTGAACCTGAATATCTTTAATGATTTTTGCTTTTTTAGTTTTAGTTAACATTGGCTGATATGATAGCACGAAGCGGTATTTTTGGCAAATTTCTTTTTGTCATTCCCGCGAAGGCGGGAATCTAGTCCGGAAAATCTATCATGGATTCCCACCGGAGTTTATCCTCGTGGATACGGGGGCGGGAATGACACATCTAGAAAAAAGGGTAATTGAGCCCAAATCCCTAAAAAATGGCTTTTTTAGGGATTGCCAATCCCTAAAACTTGACTTTTTTAGGGATTTAGTATAGTATGTAGCTATGAAGTTTCAACGAATACAAAAAATAGAAGATGCTCTCTACGCCGGTAGAGTCTTAATAATATACGGTCCAAGACGTATTGGTAAAACCACCATGGCTAAAAACTTCCTAAATTCAAATAAGGATAAGAAGGTTCGCTATGATGTTGGCGATGATTTAGCTTTACGCTCAATGTTTAAAAGGCAAAATCGTGCCGAACTCCTACAATACTGTCTATCCTATGAAATAATAGTTATTGATGAAGCACAAATGATTGAAGATATTGGGATTGGCGTGAAAATGATGATAGATGAATACAAAGATAAAACAATAATCCTTACAGGCTCGTCCTCATTTGAGATAATGCAAAAAGTTGGTGAACCTCTAACAGGGCGCCATTTCACAATGACCCTACTCCCTATCAGCACAAATGAATGCGAAGGAAACAATCTTGATAAAAAAAGTAATTTAGAAAATTTACTGATATATGGCTCATATCCAGAAATATTAAGCAACGATGACACAAACATTAAGGAAAAATTGCTAGGTGAATTAGTTTCTTCTTATCTTTTTAAAGACGTTCTCTCTTTTGATAAGCTAAAATCTTCAAAATTACTCCTAGATATCACCAGATGTATTGCATTTCAAATTGGTCACGAGGTTTCATATAATGAAATTGCAAATACTGCAAATTGTGACCAAAAAACTGTTAAAAAATATTTAGACTTACTTGAAAAAACTTTCATTATAAAAGCTGTTAGTCCATATAGTAGCAATCCTCGAAGTGAAATTACTCAAAAAAAGAAATATTATTTCTACGACTTGGGTGTGCGAAATGCATTAATACAAAACCTAAATAAATTAGATGTCAGAAACGACTTCGGACAATTATTTGAGAACTTTATTTTTATGGAAATATTTAAAAAAAATGTATTTACTGATAAACTTTTTGGAATATATTTTTGGAGAAGTAAAAATGGTGAAGAAGTTGACATTGTGATTGAGCAAAATGGAAAATTACAAGGTTATGAATGTAAGTGGAGCGATAATAAATCAAAACATAAATTCACATTTTTAGAAAATTATCCAGATGCACAATTTAATGTTGTAAATAAAGACAATTTTCTGGATTTTGTTTGAGCCCATTGTTTCAAATCAAAACCATTGACTCTTTAAACATTTTTGCAATAATATAAAGGTATTAAGACGAAAAGGGATCCGAAGGGTGTAAGTGCCTTAGGAGCCCTTTTCTTTTGTTTCCTTCTTATATTCGACTTAATGGTACTTTTGTGAGGCTGAAATTACAAAAATAGGCAGTTTGTGCCTATTTTTCTTTATACCTTTGTTTTGCGACAGAGTCGGGCCGTGGCCATTTGTAACTACATTATATAAAACTTTCAGAAAATATCCACGTATATGATATAATTATTGTGCGACACGGTATAATGATAAACATAATACTAAACAAATGTTTGTCATTCCGGTGAAGACCGGAATCCAGTCTGAAAATGTATTTGTTTTGAATTTATTATTTCAGATTTTGAATTTGTTTCGGATTTCGTGCTTCGGATTTCGGATTTAAATACAAACCTGGATCCAAGAATATTTTTCTACTGAAAAATTTCCTGGCCACACCTCGGCTCGTCAGCCTCCGGTCTTGCGAAAGTGTACCCACACTTTCTCACCCGCTCGCGAGGATGACAGAAAAAAAACAAACTCCATGACTACTAAAATAGATCAACTAAAACTCCAGTATCTCGAATATATCGAGATTGAAAAAGGGCGAGCGATACGCACTGTGGAAAACTACGCCCACTATCTTGATGTTTTCCTGAAACAAACACAAATAAAGTCTCCTGAAGATATTACAAACACAAAACTTCGCGAATTTCGTGTTTGGCTCAACAGACAATCAGCAGGAAACAACACAAAAACAGGTGAAACGATGAAAAAGAAAACACAAAACTATTATTTAATAGCAGTGAGATCTTTCCTAAAATATTTAACAAAAATAGGTGTCCCCTCTTTAGCTGCGGACCAGATCGAACTTGCAAAAGTCCCAGAACGACAAATTGATGTAATCACCACTGAAGAATTGAAAAGATTACTCGATGCACCCAACAAAGAGAAAGATCCACAGAAAAAAGCACGCGGTTTAGCTATTTTAGAACTTCTTTTTTCAACCGGGCTTCGTGTTTCAGAACTCTGCTCGCTTAATTCTGATTTAGATTTGACTCGTGATGAACTTTCAATTCGAGGAAAAGGTGGAAAAGTGCGTGTGGTTTTCCTTTCAGATGAAGCAAAAGACAAAGTAAAAAAATATTTGGCTTTAAGAAAAGATATGAGTGACGCTCTTTTTGTAAAAGTTGGAAATGAGAAAACAAAGCTTGGCGATGCTAAAAAAGATAAAGATGAAGAACCGACTGAAGGTTTAACCCGTCGTTCGATAGAAAGAATTGTAAAAAGATACGCATTAATTGCTGGAATTTCAAAAAAAGTCACTCCTCATGTGATCCGGCACTGCTTCGCGACAGATTTACTTTCAAACGGTGCCGATTTACGCTCTGTACAAGCACTTCTTGGCCACGCAAACATAAACACCACACAAATCTATACTCACGTTACAGACAAGCATTTGAGAGACGTACACAAAAAATTCCACAACAAACCCGAGTAATGCGCCTGTGGCGAATTTTTAATTTTTAAGCACAAATTTTCATGTCCCAGTTTATTGCATTATCTGGGATAAATAATTTCTTAATGTTTTTAATTAAAAAATTCATTCATTATTTTGAAATTTAAAATTTAAAATTAAAAATTTATGTTAGTATAAACATATGAAACTCATTTCTTGGAACGTAAACGGGATTCGCGCTTGGTATAAAAAAGGCGCATTAAAAGAACTTTTGAAAGAAAAGCCGGATATTTTCTGTTTTCAAGAAACAAAAGCACATCACGAGCAACTTCCTGAGGAATTAAGAAATGTTCCGGGGTACCAATCTTTTTTTGATCATTCGAAAGGAAGAAAGGGGTATTCAGGGGTAGCGGTGTATGTTAAGAATGAACTACTTTCCCCTCTGTCATCCTCGAGTACCCATCGGGTGAGCTCGGAAGAGTTTCCGAGCGCAAGGACGGAGGCTGACGAGCCGAGTCGTGGTCAGGAGATTTTTCTCCAGAAAAATACTCGGGACTCAAGTTCTGTATCTAAATCCGAAATTCGAAGCACGAAATCCGAAACAAATTCAAAATCTAAAATTCAAAATTCAAAACAAATTTTCGGACTGGATTCCCGCCTCCGCGGGAATGACACACTTCGGGTCGACTACGGATTAGGAATAACAGAACTCGATCAGGAGGGGCGCTTTCTAGCAATTCATTTGAAAGATTTTACTATTATCACTTGCTACTTCCCTAATGCCGGCACAAACCCCGAAAGACTTGAATTCAAAATGAAATTTTATGATGCTTTTCTTTCATACATTGAAAAATTAAAAAGGAAACAAAAAAATATTATTTTCTGTGGAGATGTAAACACCGCTCATAATGAAATCGATCTCGCTCGGCCAAAAGCAAATGAAAACCACACAGGCTTTCTTCGTATCGAAAGAGATTGGATTGATAAAATTGTAAAAAAAGGTTGGATTGATAGTTTCCGACATCTTCATCCAAAAAAAGTTCAATACTCTTGGTGGGACATGAAAACTTTTGCACGAAATAGAAATATTGGCTGGCGTATCGATTATTTCTTTGTCTCCCCCGCTCTCGAGTCGAAAATTAAAAAAGCCGAAATCCTCGACCAAATTTTCGGATCAGATCATTGCCCGATTGGACTAGTTGTTAGTCTTTAGTTATTAGTTTGTAAAAAAATAATCAAACAAAAAAATGCTATCGTAAACGATAGCATTTTTTATTCTTCATTCTAAAAATCAAAACTATATATGAAATGCAATTTTTAGGAAACCATACATAGTTTAAAAAGTCATAAAATCATTTATTTAAGCGTCCAAACTGCAACAGCCTTATCTTTGGTATTAAAAGATACCACCTTTATATCACCAATTTTATTATGTATTTTTTTGAATGCTTCTAATGTACTTTCTTTTACATTTTCATGTGTCCATTTACATTCATACAAATCAGGCACAAGACCAACTCCCTCCAAAACAAAATCAATTTCATTTTTTGCCTTATCTCTCCAATAATAAACATTTTTAAGCGGTGCTCCCAAACCTCGGAGTGTAACCTGTTCCAAAACAGATCCAATATCTTGCCTAGTTGGATCAATAAATGTCCTAAAATCATTTAAAATATAATTACGAATACCAGTATCTAAAAAATATATTTTTGGTGCCTTTGAAATCTCTTTTAATTTATTTTTGAAAAATGGAATAACTTTAATGCATACATAGATATTCTCTAAAATTTTAATGTATTTTTTTAAAGATATGAAAGAATATCCTGTTACCTCACTTAATGTTTTATAATCGGTCTGGCTACCTTGTATAACAGCTAGGCTCTTTAATAAGCTAATAAATTTGTCGGATTCCACAAGACCGGCTATATCCCTAACTTCTCTTAGAAATAAGGTATTGTAGATATTTTCCAATATTAATTCTTTTTTTGTGTAATCCGACTCAGTTACCACTTTTGGATATCCACCATACGCCATGTATTCAGAAGTAACTTGCCGTAATTCTCGCTCATATATTTTTATGTCTTTATTCTCTTCCATGAGTTTATAAATATCAGGTTTTTTATATGAAATAAATTCTTGTAGTGAAAAAGGCATCACTTCAAGTATTAAAACTCTACCTACGAGATATTTTAGAGATTGAATTGCAATATCTGGAGCTGAAGAACCAGATACAATTATTTTTACATCTGGGTGTGTGTCATACAAATATTTGAGTATTGTTCCACTCTTTTTTATATATTGTATTTCATCAAAAAATACGATGCTTTTCCCTTTCATATACCTATCATAAAAAGCATCTGGATCAGATTTAAATTCCTTTGCTAGAGATTGCTTATCAAAAGTATAAGAAGCAGTATTTTCCATACTCGATAACACATGTGCAACAAGGGTTGTTTTGCCGGCCTGTCTTGGACCAGTCAACGCAATAATCTCCTTTTCAGAAAGCATATTCCTAAGTTGCTTTTCCGCAAATCTATATATATATATCATACTCACAATATTAACATACTAGTCAATTCTGTGCAACACAGAATTAACATAGTAGTGAATTCTGTGTAAAAGCACATTTTAGCCATATTTTGCAACGCAATTTGGCTATTCAAAACGCACGAGGGCTACAGTGTCATTTTTTCGTCTCCCCCGCTCTTAAAAACAAAAATAAAAAAGCCGAAATCCTCGACCAAATTTTCGGATCAGATCATTGCCCTGTCAGCATAGATATTAGTTTTTAGTCGTTAGTCGTTAGTCTTTAGTCTTTAGTAAAGCAAAAAAACAAAGGGTACGGTTAACCGTACCCTTTGTTTTTGTTTTTTTCTTACCAACTTTAAACTACAAAACTGCTTCTAATTTTTTTGCTGCATCTGCATATGCTTCAGAAATTTTCTTTAAAAGCTCCGCTGTGTGAGCGACTTCTTGTGGCGTAGCGATTTTATTATCGAGAGAAATTGGTTGTCCTAAGTGTGTAAGAAAATTTACAACTTCTGGCTCCAGATCCTGCAATTCCCCACCTTCTGCCATTTGGCGAATATTCAATAAAGCCTGTTGAGCTTTTTCAAACTTCTCAATGGTTCCAGAAGTTAAAGGCTCTGTCTGTTTTCCTTCTAATAACATAATTTTTATCAAGTTTATTAATAACAAATATAATTATAACATAGATATAAATTCTTTGAATTAGTAATTCTTTGTTTTATATTATTTTTACATTTTTCATTTTACATTTTTAATTTTACATTAATCTCACCCCACTTACACAGACGCCATATTAAAATTAACCAGGAAACGGGTACTTAGAGGAGAGAGTTTTATTGCCTTTGTTACTTTCATAACTTGAGCCAACACTCATACCTGCCTCCCAATCCGTTTTCTTTTGGTGTCTGTGTAGCTAGGGTAGATTTATGTATTTTGTCATCTTTGCGAATGCGAAGATCCATGATTATATAATTCTTTACCAAAAAGTTTACAAAATATTTTTGCAAACTTTATAAGTAGCCCGAGTATCGTTCGAGCAATACGTCTGCACCACGCAGATTACCTACAGTACGATGTGAGCGGTTATTTCTGCAGGATAACTCCTGAAAAATTTTTCTGTTGCCAGGAAAATTTTCAAACCCCGCGTTCTTAACGCAGTTTCTGTCGCTTGGAAGAAGTTTTGGCTTTGCGAAGCTTTTCAAACTCCAACAAAAACCGGACTTTATCAGAAAGCGTCGTGTAGTTCCCTAACACGAACCCATGCTGATTCGCCTGGTCCAAGATCTCCTCCACCAGGCCCCGTGATTTAACAGGAATGGTCGGTTGCGCAACTTTTTCGAGCTGTGCTTCCACCACATCCTGAAACCACTGAGCAATGGCTTTCGCGACAGCTGGAGAGTTATCCAGAACGATCCGCATTGCGGTTTCGTCCAGATACTTCCAGCCTTCGGAGGTTTTCATGATTTCCCTATCAACTCACCACACCATGTGATAAATTGAATAAGAAGGAGATTTTACGTATCTCCTGAAACGCCAGCCACCATAGCTGGAAAAGCCTAATCAGTAGTACGCCACGTCTTTTGTGGCATACACTTCGATGCCGTTTTTCAAAACAGCACTGATAGTCTGACGACCCGGGCACTCACCCTGGTAGGCGAGCATCTCAATGTCCAGAGGCTCCACCATGGAGCCAAGTCTTTTAAGATTCTCAGTTCCTTCTGGGAGTTTGCCTTCCTCCCGAAGAAGAGTGAGGCACCACGCAAGGTGCTCCGGCCCATCGCAGACCCCTCTGGGGTCCACGATAATTTCGCAGAGCGGTTCCCCACTCATAATAATTGATCCCTCTTGAGGACTCCAGTTAAAATGGAGTCCTTTGCTATCGATGAAATGTAATTTATATGTTTTCATTTTTTTTGTTTTTTGGTTCAATCTCAAGCTTCGGCGTAAAAAATTCTAAAAATAAAACTCTTTACGCTAAAGCCTGATTACCCATAAAAATGAAAACTTTCTACCAATGAGTTCACCAACTTTTGACTGATAAACTCAAGAAGTAGCTTGAGCCGATATAGAATCGACTCAAGCAATTTGAGCAGCGATTCGTCGTTGCTCAGTCGACCAGCCACCATAGCTGGGTTTAACCGCCCACTTTTTTACCGAAGAAAGTGGAAACTTCTTGCCTTTTTAAGGCTACTTGATGTGGCGTTTGATCACATCGACGACTTGCTCGAGAGTCAAGCTCGAGCTCACACCCTGAGGACTTCCGAAGATGTCCCCACGACCACCCCATCCGGGCTCCATTACTTGGAGGTCCACCAATGCCGACGGCAGATCACACGGAACGTGCGAGTCGTACCGACACACCGTGAATTTGGCGTAAGTCCCTTTGGACGAATCCTTGGGATCCACCGGCATTTCGGGGTTCATCGCCACCACCACTGGAGCGACTTCGTACCCGAGATTGGTCGCGAAGCGGTGGGTGCTGACCACCGTCGCGATTTCAACACTTGCGACATAAATGTCGCTAGATCCGCAGGTGTTGCAAAAACCGCATCCACGGCCAGGGCGCCAGTTCGTACTTCCGCCGCAATTTTGGCAAAAGATTCCGGTGTATACCTCAACCGTCGATGCCTTGCGTGCATCGATGAGCTCGCGGTCGTGAGCAGAAATCAATTCCGCCACTTCCGCTTCCTTGCCGTCGCCGGCGAGGACTTCGGACACCCACAGAACGCGGGCATCTAGACCGAGTTTGAAGTCACAGGCCTTCCGCGCGATGGCGGACACCAACGGCGACGGCTTACCAGACGCGGGACCAAGGCGATCAAAGCAACCGATTGCCGAGACGAGCTCGGCATCAATCACCTTGCCTTCTTGGCGATTCACAATCACCGCCATAGCGGTGACGCTGTCCGCATCGGGCCGGACCGTCGCTAGCACCCAGTTTTCGAACGGGAGTTCGTGACTGGAAAGTACCAATGCCTGCTCACAGGCCGACGGTGTTTCCGCCGTTGATTCCGGACCATGGTGGTCAAGATTCGCGTAGCACCGGCTCGCGAGAGCCGGAATTGTCACCTCAATGCCGTAAACCGGGGCGTAGCCGGTCGCGAAGCACCGCGGACAATTAAGCCCGTCAACTTCACCACTAGAATGCGAACAAACTCCGCACTGTTGGCGGAAAATTTCTTCATTGCTTTCGGCGCCTTGTGGGCGCGGGTCGAATTGTTTGAATAACATTTTTGTCTGTCACCCACCAAAAATTTGTCAGAATTTTTTTGTCTGACGACACGGATTTTTATTTGTGTTGCCGTGCGTTATTGAATCTTCAACAGGTGAAGTGAGGGGCACTAGTATCCCCCTCCTTCACCTGTCGAATGAGTTTAATTAACCTGGATTCTCGCATTCGCGAGAATGACAAATTATTATTACCTATGACACAACAAATATTTTGATATTTGCGATGCCAATAAGTAGCTTGAGCCGATGTGAAAATCTAACTCAAGCAATTGGCCGGTACCACCAGCCTGTAACCAGCTCTTTTTCTAAACATAACTCGTGAAAGTTAGAGGTCTAACCAGTGCAAAGGCACTGATGTTTATAGTCGAGTAAGAGCAAACTGACTTCCTGCTTTTTTCCGAGTGAAGGACATCTTGCCTGAGAATTTCAGAACAAGCGTTTTGCACCCAACCAGCCGAGGCTGGAAAGCTCCTACACATCTCAAGCACCGAGAGCGACCAAATAGGCGGAAACCACCTTAATGGCCTCCGACCTCCACATCGTCACGGTGCCGACGCTATATTCATAAGGGTTGATACCCTGATGATCAACCCACGATGGAATAGGTGGTGTTACCGTTTCCTCTGGGAGTTTCCTCCGGACAAGCCGGAAATTTATTTTTTTGGCGGTTCTCAAAATTGCTATTCTGAGTATTGTATCCCGCGGATCTCCCGCATGAGATGAGTAAAATCCACCCCTCCGCTCAGCGTCTGTTCGAAGAATCTCAGGGGGATATCCCCCGGTGTAAACTTCTTCTATCAAAAAACCATCCTTGACCAGAGGATAGACCTCAAACACGAGGTCGTCACTCTGATTCGCTTGAATGGTGTAACCCACCTCCTGGCAGACTTCCACCAAAGTCCTCACGGGGACGTTTAACGTCCTCGATTTTTTCGTGTTTTGTTCTTTCCACTCAGAGAACGAGATGTCTTCTGTTGATGAAAAGTCTTCTCCGTCTATTACGGGAATAACGGGTAGGGTTGCCGAAATCTTCTGTGCTGTCTCGTGGACAGCTTTGTCTTTTTGCATCTCTGCCCGACGTGCTTCATTTTTGTCCGTCTTTTTGAAAAAACTTAACATACTTTCTCACCACCACTCACATATCTGCCCGTTTTAGACTTCACCGTACTTTCTTTGTGTTGTACGAGGATAATTCCATGTGAATGAGGTGTGACTTGAATACAATCCTCCAAAATAATAATTTAATATAAATGTTGAGGTTGTATTCAAATCACACCTGTCCATCTATTTCATTAGATGAACTGATGCTTTCAATATTAAAATGTCAAAGATCTCCTACTCTTCCTCCTACTTAAGCGTTACTCTCTCCTCTTTACCCGAACATGAAATTGTTTTTAGGGTTTACCCGAACAACTTTGTTGTTTTAGGGTGAGATAAGTCCCACGTTTTGGAGTCGTAAGGATATTTCTGAGTACAAATGTTGGTTAGACTTTTATGCTCAGCCGATATCTATACGATACGGTTCGACGAGGCTTGGCCTTAGAGACATAGCTTCAGGGTGTTGGGGATACCGTTTCCTGTGGTATGCCATACATCGAAGCCCTCATCATGGAAACGAGATTTAAAAAAGATTAGATTCCAGTCACTCTCTCCTCTTACCGCGCTTTAAGGCCGTCGGGCACCCCCAAGCACCATATTGATGCTCGGCGAGAATGAAGGATAATCTTTTGCAAACCTGTGTTGTAATGAACCCATAAGATTGAAAGCTCGTCCGAATAACTCTGTTGTTTTAGGATTCTTTCCATGTCTTATCTTATGGTATAAGTATAGCACACTATTTCCAATTCGTCAACACTCTGTGGCATTTTATATTAAAATACAGGCTTAATATAGCCTTTATATACAAAGTATTCCTAGTTTTAGCCGTTTTTTTGTCACAAATATTTGACAAACGAAGTATAGTTTTGATACAATTCAACTATGAAAAATGAAATACTTACAAAAATAGGACTTTCTGAGGGAGAATCTCTTGTGTACTCCCTATTATTAAAAGAAGGCTCTTTACCAGCCGGTAAAATAGCCATAAAAGCAGGCCTCAAACGAGGGCTTTGTTATAAAATACTAGATCAACTTCTTGCAAATGGCCTTATTGAGAAAATAGATAAGAAAGTGGCAATCTTTACACCAAAACACCCAAGCTTAATCAAAAAGATTATAGAAAATAAGGAAAATGAGATTTTAAATGCAAAAAAAGAGTTTGAACTGACACTTGGGAACATGGTTTCTGAATACAATATGCAATTAGGTGAGCCTTATGTTGAATTTAAAGAAGGTTTAGACGGATTGAAATACTTATATGGAGACATAAACACAGAAAAGAAAAATATTAAATTAATTCGCTCCCCTTATGATAATGATCGGCCCGGCTTTGATGAGTTAATTAAGGATCAAATAAGAAAACAGGTTCGCCTCCAAATTTACACAAAAGCGATTACCCCTAAAATGCACGACTCATTGGAGACAACAACAAAATTTGATATGGAAAGACTCACTGAGAGAAGAATGGTGCCAAAAGAAAGTCTTTTGATACCGGCACAAATAATTATTTATGGAGACAAAGTTGCCATCACATCTTTCAAAGATTATTTGATGACAACAATAATTTACAACCCTAACATAAAAGAAACCTTCGAAAAGATTTTTGAATTTATGTGGGAAAAAGCCTTAGAAGTAAAAATTAATACAAAGCCAGAAATAACTTTCGATCAGCCTCTTTAATCTTCTTTGCTCAACAAAAATTGTTCAAATTCTTTTGCGAGTCTTTCAAACAATTCTGGATCAGCAAACTTTCTGTCAAAAGAAAATGGCGTATGAGTTTTTTCTGGAGATACACTAGCAAGAAAGTTTCCCAAAGTTTCTCCACTCGCAATTCTTTTTTCACTCTCAATTGCAGATCTACCAATATCTAAAGATAACCCAGGGTTTAGTGGATTATCAACATCTAAATCAATCCCCATTCTAAATACACTTTCCTTCTGAATACCTTTCCTTTTTGATTTATTTAACCACTCTGTTTCTTGATAGAAAACTTCCTTCATTTCCAAATTTGGATTTTCAGTATCAAAGTTTATTTCAACATTTATTCTTGCTTGAGCTCCATTTTCTGCTTTTGGTCTAACTAAAAATTTCACTCGATATTCTTTTTCATCAAAATCAGTAACCAAAAATTGAGGCATCTGCCCAGAAGGCATTTCAATCATTTCTTTCTTATAAGTTGTTCCCTTAGATAAAACATTAGAAATAATAGCCACACTTTTTCCAAAACTCCTTAAAGCAACTAGGCCTTTTCTATTTGTCTCTTCATCTTTTGCTCTTATTATTATCAAACATAAATCTTTCATCTTTCGAACCAGAGCCTCGAAGATTTGTTGGGAAAATTCCGCAAGGTCTTCAACTTTTTTCTTTTTTAATTCTTCATCTTGATCTAGTGCATTACTCAATAATTTTCCAAATACATCGAAGTTTTGTAGCACATCCTTAACTAAAATTTTTATTTCTTTTGATCTTATTAAATCTTGTAAATAATCAACTAATTCCTTCATTATGGAATGATCATACTCTGTAATCATAAAAATCTTCATGTCAAAACCAAGAATATTATTTACTTTTTCTTCTTCTATTTCTTTATCTTTTAACAATAATGAAATGTAATATCTTTCTCTTGGAGTAAGAAAACTATCAATATTTATACCTGTAATTGCAATAAATCGTTCTCTGTCTTTGTCATTAATTTGTGTTAATTGCTCATAAGCATCATTTCTTTTCTTCTCTATTTCAATATCGGTTGCCGACTTATCCAACCTGTTAATCTTAAACTCTCGAACATCTGGTTTAAGTTCGGAACCTCTTTTTATACTTTCAATTTCATTCTCACCATATTCATACCTCAAAATATCAATATCTGAAAGGGATAAATATTTTATATTTGTTATATGTGGAGGACTACATATTTCACCGCCAAAAAACATGGCACACATTACCCTCCCACAATATGGACAATGTTTCATTTCGTCATACCCCTCTGGTTTTACAGGCTCTTTTTTTTCAGCTTCAATATTAGGTTTTGGTGCTGTATCAAATTTCATATGTAAATACTAACATTTTTGGGGATTATATAAAACACTCAGGCAACACAAAACCGCCAAACGCGATTTCCTTAATTCATACACGGAGCCACGTGGCGGTTTTTAATTGTTTCTTGCAAAACGAGAAACAAATAGATTGAGTAACGAAAGAACTATTACAAACATTAATTAATTGATAATGCTTTAGAGATGCATGGAACTTAGACTTCATCGCAATCCAAAAATAAAATATATAAGTGAGAATTCGTGAAGTGTCCGGCATCTTTTATGCTTATCAAAAGTTAATGCTTTAATGATGAAATCAAAAGAGATGATTTCATAAAAATTTTTGAGCATTTGTTTTTGCAAGAATATTTGAATAAGAGAAGACCCCTCAACTCTTATATCAATTCAAAGAACTGTAAGAAACGAAAACAAGAACGAGAACAGATAGAAACCCATATTCATTTTTTTATGTACCAATCATAGATCCTCACTAATTATATTCTTATCTAAAGGACATGTAAAGGACTGGCCTGTGGATAACTGACTAAAAGACAACGAGTGAAGCGACTATGTTTTTAGTCATCCCGGAAAGCCTTGTAAACAAGGACTTATCCGGGATCCAGGATTAAATTACAACACAAATTAATTACATTTGTAAATATAACAATTTCTGAATCTATTCCAGACTGGTGAAGTCGGGGTGGGACCCGACTGCAAGGACGGAAGCTGACGAGCTGAGTCGTGGCCAGAAGATTTTTCAGCAGAAAAATACTTGTGGATTCCTGCCTTACAGGCACTGTACACTTTTCGCTTTTTGAATACAAAACGCTCAAAGTCTT
>CAYZZT010000015.1:0-1796 GCA_964483025.1 uncultured Candidatus Saccharibacteria bacterium
ATATTTAAACTCTGCATAATATTTATCCATAATATTTATTTGTGTATAAATTTATGAATAAGAATACATTATTTCAACTTCCCTCTTTTTTGGCGGTGAAATGCGATGGCAAAGCGATGGGCTTCGGAATTTGCAAGGAGGATTTGATCGCGATATGAAAGAATAAGGTTTCTATCACCAAGGATTTTACTAGCTTTGTGTTTTTCATCTTTTACCACTGCCACCACGGGAATTGTGATTTTAAGTGCTTTTAGGGCTTGCTCCACGACATTTAGCTGTATTTCATTGCCGTCGACTACAATAATCCCCGGATATTGCCATTCTGTATGCCCCAAACGGCGCAAAAACATCTCTTTTAGTGATGCGGGGTCATTTGCACCTTTAACTGTTTTAATATTGAATTTTCTATATTCATCTTTTTCTGGGATACCATCTTCTATCACCACCATTACCCCTACCATATTTGTTCCACTTAAATGTGCAACATCGTATGCTTCAATACGCAAAGCTTTGCCGACATCCGCCATATCACGTTTCAAAAGTGAAACATCATGAATGTGATTTAATGCATAGATTGTTTTTTTAATTTTATTTGCTTCTTCAAATTGTTGCACTTTTGCATAAGCATGCATTTCTTTTTCAAGTTTTCTGATGAGTTCTTTCTTCTTTCCTTCAAAGAAAAGTTTTATGTTGCGGATGGTTTTTTGATATTCTAGCTTAGCATATTTGTTTGCCATCTCTTTGCTGTCATTCCGGCGAAGGCCGGAATCCAGTCTGAATATTTGTTTAGAATTTTTAATTTTAGATTTTGTATTTGTTTCGGATTTAGTGCTTCGGATTTCGGATTTAAATACAGAACTTGGATCCCCGAGAGTACTCGAGGATGACACAAAAGAGGTGAAGTTAGGAGTCAACCCTAGCTGTCTATAAAATTCATAATTATCTTTCTTTGATGATTGTTTATCAATAAATGGAAAAATTTTTCTCACAATACGAAGGGCTTCTTTAAGGATTGCTCCGTGAGGGAAGGGGCCGTATGTAGTTTGTAGTTTGTAGTGAGTAGTCTGTAGTTTTTTAAAATCGATATTTTTGCCTCGCTCGATTAGGACTTTGGGAAAAGGTTCATCTGTGATAACAACATAGTTGTAGCTTTTATTATCTTTTTCTTTCGTATTATATTTTGGTTGAAATTTTTTTATTAAATGAGCTTCTAGAATTAGTGCCTCGAGTACAGAATCTGTTTGCTCAAATTCTAATTTATCTGACTTAAATACCATATCAACCAAAATTGGCCCCCTCGTTGCAATCAAATCTTTTGAAAAATAACTTTTTACCCTGTCTTTCAAAGATGTAGCTTTACCCACATACAAAACACTCTTTCCTTTTTTGAAAAGATAAACTCCAGGTGAAGATGGTAATTTATTTTTTTTATATACTTGACTATTCATTATTTATGTTCTATATTAGCACAGGAAAGATAATCAAACAATGCAACTAAACGGAGAAGAAGTTAAGCTGAAGATTGGCGACATTGCAATCTTCAGGGAGTATGATGGGGTTGTCCAATTTATGAGAGGAAGCCAAAGGCTTCTTAACCACCAGCATCAGGATGACAAAAGCATCGTTAGCAACGATCTACCTCTCAGCCAAGATGACTGCTCAAACATCGTTAGCATTATCGCGATGACGCATGGATTTAGTTATGAATATGTAGGAGGAGCATCTGCAAGTGTAGGTTTGTTCCGCTACAGATTTACGAGACTCAAAAAAACAAAGTGATCACCAGCCCAGCAGAC
>CAYZZT010000015.1:1896-15573 GCA_964483025.1 uncultured Candidatus Saccharibacteria bacterium
TCCGCTACAGATTTACGAGACTCAAAAAAACAAAGTGATCACCAGCCCAGCAGACCAATAATCTCGCTGAACTTCAAAAGGGTTTCTCATCGAGAAGCCTTTTTTATTGCATGAGCTTGAAGTAAATACTTAATCATAAATATAAACTTGGATCCCCGTGATTACACGAGGATGACAGAAAAGTGGATTGAACCTGAGTTACGTATTATTTGTTATAAGTTATTTGTTATAAGTTATTTGTTTTTCAGTGCCTTCTTCAAATACTGCCCCGTGTATGATTTTACATTATTTGCAACATCCTCTGGGGTTCCTTTGGCGGTAATTTGCCCACCATTTACCCCCCCTTCGGGGCCAATATCTACCACATAGTCGGCACATTTTATTAAGTCCATATTATGTTCAATTACAAGTACGGTGCTTCCTTTATCTACAAGTTTTTGTAAAATCTCAATAAGTTTTCTCACATCTTCATAATGAAGCCCAATAGTCGGCTCATCCAAAAGATAAATTGTTTTTTGTAAATGTGGGCGATAAAGTTCTGAAGATATTTTCACACGTTGTGCCTCGCCCCCCGAAAGTGTTGTGGCAGATTGGCCAAGCTGTAGATACCCAAGCCCCACCTGATTTAGAGTATCGAGCCTGTCATTAATTGCAGGAATATCATTAAAAAATTCTAATGCCTCTTCAACTGTCATTTGTAAAACCTCATAAATATTTTTCTTTTTATATTTTACTTCCAAAGTTTCCTTCATAAATCTCTTACCTTGGCAGACATCACAAGTCACATACACAGTAGGTAAAAAATGCATTTCGACTTCAATACTTCCATTTCCTTGGCAAGCTTCACATCGCCCACCTTTCACATTAAATGAGAAACGATTTGGCGCCCAACCTCGGACACGAGCTTCAGATGTGGAAGCAAAAAGTTCTCGAACAAAAGTCCATGCACCTGTGTAGGTTGCTGGGTTTGAACGAGGGGTTCTCCCAATCGGTGATTGATCAATTAAAATTGTTCGCCCAACATATTCTGTGCCTGTAAAAGAAGTACAATTAAATATTTCTGCTGTGCGATATTTTCTCTCCAGTCGTGCTTGTAAATTTTTATGTAAAATTTCATAAACAAAAGAAGATTTTCCAGAACCAGATACACCTGTGATACAAACAAATTTTCCTAGCGGGATATCAATATTCATATTTTTAATGTTGAAAATGTTTCCACCACGAATTTGGAGTTTACCTTTGTCTTGGGTTCTTCTTGCTTCGGGCTTCTCCATTTTTATATCACCACGTAAATAATCTAGTGTGAGCGATTTGCTAGGATTTGTTTTTGCAGTAAGTAAATCATCTAAATATCCAGAGGCAACAACATACCCCCCGTGCACTCCAGCCCCGGGACCAATGTCTATAATATAGTCCGCGGAAAAAATTGTGTCTTCATCATGCTCCACAACAATTATTGTATTGCCCATATCTCGAAGTCGAAGAAGAGTTTTAACTAGGCGATCATTATCATGCTGATGAAGACCAATAGTCGGCTCATCAAGCACATAAAGAGCCCCCACAAGGCCAGAACCCAGCTGTGAGGCTAGTCGAATACGCTGAGCCTCACCTCCAGAAAGGGTGTGCGCCCGGCGGTTTAGTGAAAGATAATCAATTCCAACATTTATCATAAAGTCTAGTCGGTTTAATATTTCTTTTACAATCACTTTTGAAATTTCTTTTTCTTGCTCTGAAAGTTTTAAATTATCAAAAAATGTTTTTGCTTCTGAAATTGAACAAGCAGTTAAGCCTACAATATTAACTAATCCTTCCCCTGCATTCTTGTCTGCGTTAGTCTGCGTATAGTCTGCGTTAAGTCCGCGCTTCATGTAGACATGAAGAGCTTCTTCGCGAAGTCTTGCCCCATGACATTTTTTACATTCTTCATTACCAAAAAAATGTCTTGTTCCAAGCCCATTACATTCACTACAAGCTCCGTATGGAGAATTAAAAGAAAATAATCTTGGCTCTATTTCAGGATATGAAAATCCGTCATAAGGACACATAAATTTTGAAGAAATAAGTTTTGTTTCGTTTGGAGTTACAACTTTGAGAAGTCCCTCAGATTCTTGTAAAGCTCTCTCAAGTGCCTCACTTAGACGTTCTTTTGTACCCGCCTTTACACCCGCAGGACCCGCCATTTGTTTAATATCAGAAAGAAAAAATTCATCCACCAAAACATCAATATCATGCTTTTTAGTCTTTGAAAGAACTATTTGTTCACGTAGTTTCTTTTCTTCTCCGTCGATAAGCACCCGCTCGTACCCTTTACTAAGCAGGTCATAAAGCATTTGATAATATTCACCTTTTCGTCCAACAACAAGGGGGGCATAAAGACCAATCTTCAAATCATTAATTTCAACACCTAAAATCTTCTTGTCTATATTTTTTGTATCAATAGATTTTACCGTGGCTAAAATAGTACTCATAATTTCTTCATGTGAAAGTTTTTTAATTTCCCTTCCACACTCTAAACAGTGGGGTTTGCCTATTCGAGCAAAAAGAATACGCATATAATCATAAATTTCTGTAATAGTTGCGACAGTAGAGCGGGGGTTGTTTGAACGAGATTTTTGATCAATTGAAATTGCCGGAGAAAGACCGATAATTTCATCAACATCGGGCTTTTGCATTGTATTTAAAAATTGCCTTGCATATGCTGAAAGAGATTCAACATATCTTCGCTGACCCTCTGCAAAAATAGTATCAAACGCCAAAGATGACTTACCGCTTCCGGAAAGCCCAGTAATTGCAATCATTTTATTACGGGGCATCTCTACAGTTATATTCTTCAAGTTATGAGTTCTTGCCCCACGCACAATAATCTTATCTGCTATACCTGTATTCTCTTTTTGTTTTTTATCTATTGACATAATGTAAATTATTATATATAGTGTTTACGGATAACTTAGAAAACATGAAAATTCAAATTAGCTTAAGAATTGTGCTCTACGAAAAGGTCGTCGAGGACAAATGGACAAAACAGGCAATCCATACAAATCCAAGATTCAAAAAGACAGTGAGTATGGATATTTCAAGGGAAAATCTGAAGGATATCATTGCCGGCACTATTACAGTTGAAATCGGTACCAGCTTCCATAATGTTTCCTTTTCTTACCGAGACTGGGATAAAAAAGGTGGTATTCTTTCTGGAAAAGCAGTTATGCGCGAAGTTGCATGTCGGGCATATACGAAAGATCTTCATCGTGCTGGTTGGAAAAAAATCAGACAAACCTCAAAAACAACCTGAATTTGACTTCATTAATCACCTCCTCCGGGCGGTGATTTTTTATTACTTTGCATTAATGAACCAATTATTAATTTTACATTTTTAATTTTACACCTGGAATACCACTAATCCACCCTAGATTTAATCTCTAGGGGCGAACCAAAATTATATCACACGTGGTATATTATAACAACACGATTTATCAAAATTGACAGGGGTAACATTTAGGTATAATCTTGGAAACAGAAAGCAAAAATATGAAATCAAAGGTATTAGTTACACTTTACGACAAAATAGGATGCGAAGAGTACGGTGGTAAAAATCAACCAATTGCCCTAGTTTTTGAGTTTGAAATTGATATGGCTCTAAATGCCTTTTATCTCAAGGAATTTCTTAGGGGGTACCTACATATTGGGACAACGGATCTGGGCAGAGCATGGTATTCTTATGTTAAGGATAATGAAGGAGAGTTTAGATACTGTCATAAGACAAACACGTTTACTGGAATAGCACATATTCCAACGACCGATCCTGACTTTATTAAAAAACTCATTACGAGGGGCTGGAAGTTTAAGCCAATGTTCCTAGAGAAATACGTACCTGATGTTCTTCTAACATAACCGACTGCTACGCTTTCGGTTTTTTCTTTGATTTATTTGCCCTAGGAAACTGATCAAGAAATTCCTTATCAAACTCACCTACTATTTTTCTATCGAGCTGGGTTTTCTCCCCCATGATCTTTTTTATTTTTTCTTTTATCCCAATAATTTCATCACGCAAAATTGCCGCAGTTTCAAAATCTAATTCTTGCACAGCATTCTTCATTTGTTCTTCTTTTTCATCCAAAAGTTTTTTAGGGTTTTTTTGTAGAAGAGCTTCGTCTAGCAACAATAATTCATCAATCGCTTTTTTGTGGTCGCTTTTTAAATGACTTGTTATATCTTGAATTTTTTTAATGATTGTTTGAGGAGTAATACCGTGTGTTTTGTTGTATTTTTCCTGCAAGGTTCTTCTGCGAGCGGTTTCGCTTATAGCTTTTTCCATTGATTTTGTCATATGGTCGGCATAGAGAATCACACGCCCAGCTGAGTTTCTTGCCGCGCGCCCAATAGTTTGTACAAGCGAAGTTTCTGAGCGAAGAAAGCCCTCTTTATCTGCGTCCAAAATTCCAATTAAAGAAACTTCTGGCAGGTCTAGGCCTTCTCGAAGCAAGTTCACACCCACAAGACAGTCAAATTCTCCACGTCGGAAAGCCGAAAGCAATTCAATTCTTTCAATTGTTTTTATATCACTATGTAAATATTTTGAAGCTATACCTTTTTCTGTTAAATATTCACTCAAGTCTTCTGCCATTTTTTTGGTGAGTGTTGTCGCAATTGCTCTTTCTTTCTTAGCTATCACTTTTTCAGCCTCTTCAATAAAATCAAAAATCTGCCCCCTATACCAATTCTGATCCGCATCAGAATTGGTCGGGCGACCAGCTTTAGCTGGTTTAGCCTTGTACTTCTTGTTTTCGACAATTGGTTTCACTTCCACAATCGGGTCTAGTAGCCCTGTAGGGCGGATCACTTGCTGTGCAACTACCTTACTATGCTCGAGCTCATATTTACTTGGTGTTGCAGAGGTATATATTGTTTGTCCTGTTCGTTTTATAAATTCATCAAATTTTAAAGGGCGGTTATCGGCCGCTGAAGGTAAACGAAAACCATAATCAATCAAAGTTTTCTTTCGTGATTGATCACCAGCAAACATTCCACCGATTTGGGGCACTGTTACATGTGATTCATCTATAATAGTTAGGAAATCGGCTTCCCACTCATCTGCATTTGAATTTTTGTCTGCGTTAGTCTGCGTTTCGGTCTGCGTCAGTCCGCGACGCTTCGGGAAGTATGACAGAAGCGTATCGGGTGCTTCCCCAGCCTTCTTTCCAGAAAAATGTCTTGAATAATTTTCGATACCATTACAGTATCCAACCTCACGTATCATTGCAAGGTCATATGTTGTTCGTCTTTTTAATCTTTCTACCTCCAAAAATTTTCCTTCTTTTTCAAGTTTTTTAAGTTGTTGGTCTAGTTCTTTTTTAATACTTACAAAAGCTCTTTTTTGTTCAGCTTCATTTGTAATAAAATGTTTTGCTGGAAAAATAAATATATTTTTTTCTTCACTAATTATTCGCCTTGTTACAGCATCAATTTTCGAAATAGATGAAATTTCATTTCCACTAAATGTAAATCTAAGAATAAATTGCTCCGATACCGGCATCACCTCAACAGTATTTCCAACAGCTCGCATTTGCCCAGATTTCAAATCAGCATTCGTACGTTCAAAATGTATATCAACAAGTTTTTGTAATAGTTCCATTCTTCCAAGTTTGTCTCCTACTGAAAGCTTCAAATTTACTTTTTCATATTCGTCTGGTGAACCAAGTCCATAAATACAAGAAACGGACGCTACAATAATTACATCTTTTCTCGAAAGAAGGGCTTGGGTGCTTGCATGGCGAAGTCTTTCAATTTCTTCATTGATCATTGCCTCCTTTTCAATATACGTGTCAGATACAGGCATATACGCTTCTGGCTGATAATAATCGTAATAGGAAACAAAATAGTGGACAGCATTTTCAGGGAAAAATTCTTTGTATTCTTGAGCAAGCTGAGCGGCAAGGGTTTTGTTGTGAGCTATTACAAGTGTTGGTTTCCCCACTTCCGCAATAACATTTGCCATTGTAAAAGTTTTTCCAGAACCAGTAACACCCAAAAGAGTTTGGTCTCTATAACCTTTTTTCATACCAGAAAGAAGCACGGAAATCGCTTTTGGCTGATCCCCAGCTGGCTTATATTCGCTATGCAGTTTAAATAATTTTTTTTGCATTTTGTCTGCGTTAGTCTGCGTGAAGTCTGCGTTAGTCTGCGAAGGTAGTACTCTACCTTACTTGATATTACCCTATTTTGGTGTTATTGTCATTAAAGAAAGGAGTACAAAACCATGTCAAACAACAAAGGAATAATTTCACTTCCAAAAAGTCCCCACATTAAAGACTGGGGATTCGGCGACAGTCCGTATATGAAGGATGGAGAATTTGACCCGGATGAGGTCGAGTTGCTCTTGTTAAGAATCCGAGGGTGCAAAAGCCCGGTGAACTCACAAATCCAGACCTATCTGGAGATGCTACGTGAGTATATAACAGCAATGCTGGATGAAAAACATCCCACAATCCAGTATTATTCTCAAAAATGGAAAGTATTTGCTTGTTTCCCGAAGGATTTTGATTCAATGAGTGAAGAAGAAGCCAAACACCTCGTGGATATGATTACGGTACCTAGAACCAAAATTGACTTCCTAAAATAACATCAAACACACAGCAATGTGTGTTTTTTAATATGAAAAAACTCTCAAATAGAAATCTGAGAGTTGGTAAGATGATGTGGTTTAGATCCGCACCCAAGCGAAACCCATGTCACTAATTTTTTCGTTTTTAGAATCTGCTTGCGTATGAGTCATTGCAACTTTCGGCTTAATGATATCATGAGTTTTACGATCAACAAGCTGAAACCAGACTTGTTGACTTTTATCGATTGGAACAAATGATTGAAAACTTTCGTAATTACAAAAATTTATAGCTTGCCGAGGAGTCAAAGTTTTAGAACCTAATAACATACCAATATTTTTCTTTTAGAGTTTAATTTTGAAAAAAGGACAACCTAGTCCTGAGACATAATACAACAAAAGAGATTGATGTCCATCTTTTTCAAGTGCCGATTATAATACCATCGCCAACTAAGCACTTTCCCTCCGGTTTGTCATCCTCGTGAAGTCGGGATGGGACCCGACTGCAAGAACGGAGCGTGACGGCGCGAGTTGTGCCCAGAAGATTTTTCACCAGAAAAATACTTGTGGGTAATCCCGGGGATCCAAATCAGCATTTTCAGACTGGATTCCCGTCTTCACGGGAATAACAGAAGGAAAGGTGTTAATTTTAAATAGTATAACCCCATTAATTATGAAGATATGTCTTTAGCCGATCGATATCTGCTCAATAAACAAGATTGTGTTCCTCATATACTGTGCTAATATGAAAAATAGATAGAAAGGACACTGAGTATGCCAAAAATAATCATAATAATTGGTCTCCTGCCGGAGGCTGGGAGTCCAGATAACGTAATTGCTGAATTCAAAAAGATGTGGATGTGCACTCAAGTAAGCCCATTTAATTTGATTGGTATTCCCCACACTGGAGACCAGATTCTTAAGCTTCCAGTTATCAGTGTGGGAAAAATTAGTTGGAAGATATCCTTTGTGAACGAAACGACTTTTGATTGTGATTCGAACACAGCATGTATTCTCGCCAATAAATCGCTTTGCATTTCATGCCCTGCACACGGATATGAAAACGTTCCCAAGGGAAATTTCCAACACGTTGTGGAAAAATTCGTTTCGGCTCTTTTGGCTGACGGATGGACAGATGAAGGTAACAATTTTAGACACTTGAAGCATACTTAATTGTGTGCTTTTTTTCTTTGGCTCATTATTTTTTATTGCTAGCGCCTAGAGTCTAGAGCCTAGCGCCTGTATTTCATTAAAAACTCATTCTTAAATTCGTGAAAAGTCTCATCGAGCATTGTTGCTCGCATTTTCTTAACGAGATTAATTATAAAATACAAATTGTGAATTGAAGCCAAAGTTGCTGCAAACATTTCTTTAGCTCGAAAAAGATGGGCAACATATGCTCTAGTATAATTTTTACAAGTATAGCATCCGCACTCATCATCTATAGGGGTAAAATCCTCTATAAATTTATTATTCAATAAATTCTCTTTTCCAAATTTTGTATAAACCTGACCATTGCGAGCAATACGTGTTGGGGCAACACAATCAAAAAGGTCACATCCATTTTCCACTGCCATAAATAGATCTTCTGGTTCACCGATTCCTAATAAGTGTCGTGGTTTTTCTTCGGGAAGTATTTCATTAACCCATTTCACGGCTGTGCCCATGTCTTCTTTTGCAAAAGACCCACCAATTCCATATCCATCAAAATCCATTTCACTTAAAACTTTTGCACTTTCTTTACGAAGTTCCTCAAAACGTCCACCTTGAACAATTCCAAACAAAGCTTGTCTTTCTGAATTATCTTTTGATTTATGATATGCGAGAGATTTTCTAGCCCAGCGGTGAGTTCTATCAAGTGCTTCTTGTTGATATCTCAAAGGTTCATTTGGTGAAGTGCATTCATCAAAAGCAAAAATTATATCTGCACCAATATTGTGTTGAATTTCAATCGATCTCTCTGGAGTAAAGTAATGAAGAGATCCATCAATTATTGATTTGAAAGTTACTCCATCATGATCTATTGTTGCAATTTTTACAACTTCGTCTTCTCCATTTTCAGGAAGTAAAAGGGGTGCATTTTCAGCACTTGTAACTTTTGAAATATTTTTTCCATATGCAGAACCAAGAGAAAAAACTTGAAATCCACCTGAGTCGGTCATTGTCGGTCCACTCCAATTCATAAATTTATGGATTCCACCCGCATCTCGTATTACATAATCGTGAGGCTGTAGATATAAATGATATGTGTTTGCAAGTACAACCTGTGCACCTAAATCTTTTACCTGCTCTGGAGATAATGCTTTCACAGTACCTTTTGTACCCACAGTAACAAAAGCCGGAGTTTCTATATCACCATGAGGAGTGGAAATAACACCTACTCTTCCGAGAGTATTATTTAATTTCTTTTCGATTGTAAATTTTAGGGGTTTATTCATTTAATCATTAGAATACCAGAATATTATTTAATAACAAATCATTTGACTTTAATAATTAAAAGAGTATTTTTATATTTGGAAAGAACAACAAACTACCATGCAAACATTACTGCTATATTCGAAGGGGTTAGAAACTGCTTGTGTTGCGATAAGTTTAATACTTGTCATTATAATTACGATCAAATTCATCAAGGAAAAGAAACTTTCTCGCGGTGATTTGGTACTTTATAACGATCCTGAATCAGAAAAACCAGAAGAAAGAAGCCATATTACATGGGTGTCACAAGTGTTTGGTAAGACTGCTATAATCCTTCTTAATGGGACAACGAGAGTAGTTTTGCATAAGAATTTAACAAAACTGCCACCAAATACGTTCTTTAGTGTGTCAACACCGAGGAAAGAAGTGGTATTCGTTGGTGGTTTGAAGCGTTAAAATATCAAAGAAAGAATTTTATTTACTTACAAGTGTCATGTTTGTAAGTAATTTTTATATTAGAAAAGCCGCTTCCGTATGCAAAGCGGCTTTGGGTGAACATGTGATGTTTATTCAAATCCTATTTTGGGATCTGAGGAAAGTTGATCACATTACCTTGCAAAATTTCTCCCGGTGTAAACGCAAGAGTTTTTTGTAAGGCGTTAAAGAACGTGACGAGGGCGGATTCGAATGCGTGCCAGATATCTGGTACAACAAACTTTAAGGTGATGATGGCTATACCGAGGCCTATGGCTCGAAATATTTTCATAATAATGAATATTATGAGAGGAATCTTTGCGATGCGTGGACTAGACGCTTCGGCAGAGCTCATCACTCTCTTCCCCTCGAAAATAGTAACCGAAGGCAACCATTTTCGAGAGGAAGATTCTTTATCCTCTGGGTGTATTATATCATATATGATATAAAATAGCAAGTAATTTTAGGGATATTTGAGTACAAAACTACCACGATTTTCTGAAGGAAAATCGTGGTGGATTTTGTTATGTGTTTATTCTCGTCTGCGTTAGTCTGCGTCCAGTCTGCGTAAGTCAGCGAGGTCGGTACCCCGACCTATTATTTGACGTCTAGTAGCTCCACTTCAAAAATCAAAGTTGAATTTGCTGGAATTGGTCCAATTGCCCTATCTCCATATCCCAAATTTGCTGGAATAACTAATTTTCTTTTTCCGCCAACCTTCATGCCAGAAAAACCTTGTTCCCAACCTGCTATCACTTGCCCGGCTCCAAGATCGAAATCAAATGGAACACCACGTGAATAAGAGCTATCAAATTCAGTACCATCTATTAATGTACCCTTATAATTAACTACAATATGCTTTCCTGCTACTGCTTCTGTGCCTGTCCCAACCACAAGATCGCTAATAAGTAACTGCGGTGCTTGCTGTGAACCATTGTCTGAAATATTCATATTTAGATTATTTAATGATAATGAAGATGAGGACGAGAAAAGTCCCATTGAACCAAAAACCACAAAGCTTGTAATAACTACTAATGCAACAACAATTGCTATGACCTCATTTTTTGAAAGTTTTTTCATATTTTTATCCTTCTAAATTTTTACTTATAAAAAGTTACCCAATATTTCTAATAGGAACATTAACTAGATTATATCAAAGAAACAAAGAACTGTCTCTTTCTTTCTTGTGAAGCAACTTTTTGAGCCCACCTGTTCGAAACTTATAGTATATACCTCGATAGAATAAAACACGTTCTTTTGAAATTGGTGGGCGTAAGTAAAAATTTTGTAGGATGAATTTTACACCTAGTTATATTTTTTTTGCAAAAATATTAATATTAGAATAGAATGGATTAATGGAAAAAAATCCGCATCCAATTACAATAGAACATTTAACAGATAAAGAAAAATTATCAATTATAAATAAAGAGCTGGAAGAAGGATTTCATTATATTCATAATTATGACAGATCTGTTACTTTTTTTGGTTCTGCAAGAGCGAATTCAGGTGATCTATTTTATAAAAAGGCAGAAAATATAGCCCGCAGAGTAGCCAAAGAACTTCCAAACTATGTAGTGGTAACTGGAGGTGGTCCCGGAATCATGGAAGCAGCAAACAAAGGAGCTTTTGAAGCTGGTGGTAAATCTTTAGGATTCACAATAAGACTTCCACACGAACAAAAAGATAATAAATATTTGACTGGAAAAATAGATTTTAATTTTTTCTTTACAAGAAAAACAATGATGTCTTTTGCTGCCGAGGCATATATATTTTTCCCTGGTGGTTTTGGTACATTTGATGAACTTTTTGAGGTTTTAACACTAGTACAAACAGGAAAAATAGAAAAGGTTCCTATAGTGCTTGTGGGTAAGGAATTTTGGCAACCCCTCGATGATTTAATTAAAAAAGAAATGCTTAATCATCACCATACAATAGAAACTGAAGATACAAATCTTTATATAATTTTAGATGATGAAGAGGAAATATTTGAAATAATAAAGAATGCACCAGTTAGGAATTAAATTCGAAATCCGAAGCACGAAATTCGAAACAAATCCTAAATTCAAAAGGATTAAATAATAAAGAATACAAAAAACACTTAGTTTTCGCTAAAGCGAAAACTAAGTATTTGTTTTACATTTTGTGCTTTGTGCTTGTTTCGAATTTCGGATTTCGTGCTTCGAATTTAAAATATTTATGAAATAAATATTTTTGGGCAAATCTCTTGTCCCACCATGGCTCGTACAAGCTCCAGATCCTCGTCACCGTTAATGTGGTGATATTTTGTACGATCTTTTAATACAGGAATAACAGTATCGTGAATTCCTCCATCTTTGTAATAATTACCCAATCTCCTTTCAATCACGTCGGCTTCCGCATCATCATTTCTACCTTCGCGAATAGCTCTGTCCTTTAAACGATCTTCACAAGTTTCTTTTTTCCCGTGAATATGTATTGTGTGTATTTCTGCTTCAGGGTCTTTTTCAAGAAACATTGAAATAAATCTATCCGCCTGATCAATTGAACGTGGAGCATCAATAAAATAATGTCCTTCAGAATTATTAAAATCATCCACAATTGCCTGAAATATTACATCATCACTAACAAGCACTCCACTGTTTGCTAAGCTTTCTGCGTTTTCTCGACACCAGTCGCCAGTTACAAAAACCTTCACATCGTGAGCGTCTTTCATTACCCTTCCCACACCGTAGCCTTTTCCAATGCCAGACGGCCCCGCAATAAATCCAAATTTTTTATTCGCCATTGTTTTTAATTGATTTGATAATTATTATATTTACAAAAATACTAACATCTTAGACAAAACATGGCAACGTTTCAAAATATATATGGACGTTGTATAATACAGCGGTAATTTACATACGAGACCCTCAGAATTGTCATTCTGCGTTTTCTGTCATCCTCTTTTTTCTGTCATTCCTGCGGAGGTGAGCTTGGGATGGGACCCAAGCGCAAGACTTTGAGTATTTTGTATTCAAAAAGCGAAAAGTGTACAGTGCCTGTAAGGCAGGAATCCAGTCGGAAAATTCGACATGGATCCTCGCATTCGCAAGGATGACAAATACAAACGATGTGACAGAAATAAAAACGAATTGCAAAAATGAATTTCGTATTTAGATATTTAATATAATTAACTTAGGTCCCCGGGAGTACCCGAGGATGACAAAATCTATGAGCAAAATCAAAGAAATTCACGCGCGAGAAATCTTGGACTCACGAGGCAACCCAACAGTAGAGGTCGACTTAACACTTGCAGACGGCTCTTTTGGACGCTCTGCAGTACCTTCAGGTGCCTCAACGGGAAGCCACGAAGCTTTAGAGCTTCGAGATGGTGACAAAAAGCGGTATGGAGGAAACGGAGTTTTGAAAGCAGTCACTAATGTAAACATATTTTTAAGTAAACAACTTAAGGGTAAGGAATGGAATCAAAAATCAATCGATGAAAAAATGATTGAGCTCGATGGCACAGAAACAAAATCAAAACTGGGAGCAAATGCAATCCTTGGTGTTTCAATGGCTTTTGCACACGCACAAGCAAAATCAGAAAAGAAACCTTTGTACAAATATTTTGCACAAATTGCAAAGACAGGAAAGCCAATGTCACTTCCTCTTCCAATGATGAATATTTTAAACGGCGGAAAACATGCAGAAAATTCAACAGACTTCCAGGAATTTATGGTGATGCCTGTAGGAGCAAAAACTTGGTCACAAGCTTTACAAATGGGAGCCGAAGTATTTCATTCATTAAAAAAGATTTTACACAAGAAAGGTCTTTCAACAACTGTGGGTGATGAGGGCGGTTTCGCTCCTTCACTTGCATCAAATGAAGAAGCTTTAGAAGTTATAATTCTCGCAATTCAGAACGCAGGATATAAACCTGGAAAAGATATTGCTATTGCTCTCGACCCTGCTGCAACAGAATTTTATAGTGACGGAAAATATCATTTAGAAAGAGAAGGAAAAACTCTTACGAACGAAGAGCTTGTTGCTTTTTATAGCGTGTGGGTAAAAAAATATCCTATTGTTTCTATTGAAGACGGTTTTTCAGAAGACGATTGGAGTGGCTGGAAATTAATGACAAAAATTAATGGAAAGAAAATTCAAATTGTTGGAGACGACTTGTTTGTAACAAATGTAAAAAGACTTCAAACTGGAATCACAGAAAAATCTGCAAA
>CAYZZT010000016.1:0-14670 GCA_964483025.1 uncultured Candidatus Saccharibacteria bacterium
CCGGAATCCAGTCTGAAAATTTGGACTTGGATCCCCGGAGTACCGAGGACGACAAAAAATATAGTCATTTCATTTCTTATTTTTTAGTCAATTTTTCTTTTTTATCTTTTAATTTAACACCTTGGAGCATATTTCATTTTTTTTAAAAAAGTTTGAAAATTTAGGAGCAAGAGAATTTCTTGTTAAGGAAGTTGTTGCCGGTGTTATTGAAAAAACTTGTGGAATTAAAATTCCAACTAAAAACATTTTATATGACAGAGGAACCCTCACTATTAAAGGCTCTAGGAGCCTCAAGAGCGAGTTGTTTTTAAAGAAAGCTGAGATTATTGAAGAAATAGAAAAGTCACTCACCAGAACGAAAGTGGGGCGAATCATTTAGGGTGGAATTAAGAAGTAAGAATTAGGAATTAGGAATAAATACAATTATAAAACACCAAACCTAAAGGTTTGGTGTTTTATTCATAATTCTTAATTCATAATTCCTAATTCTCCTATCAATTTACTGAGAATTGATAGGACGCTGTTGCTGAGTTTTGCACGGAGTCGTAAATTACTACCTTTAGCTCATTGGAGTCAGAAATAGAATCAACGTTTTGTGGGGTGAAACTGAATTTATTATTTGTTAAGGAGCCCACTAAAACATTGTTTATAAACACATTACTTTTTGTAATTGGAAATATTGCCATAATATTTGCTGTTATTTCAATTTTTTCATTTGAAGAAAAATTATTTTCACTTGGTGTGACTATTGTTATTTTTGGAATAGAGTTTGGTGTATGAACATCGTCGTAACTAGTGGGGGGGTTATATGGGGATATGTGGGATTGGCCGTTTTGAAGCGCCCAAAGCCCAACACCATATTCCCATCTTGCAAACTGCGGGTCACTATTTGGGTTTGATGGTCGCTGTAAAAAATTATCTTTTGATATCCAATATAAAATACTATGAATATCATTATTAACAATTTCTTGTTTTAAATCTTCTGGTGTAAATTCTGTTGCTAATTTTTTTGAAATTTTATCGATGATATAACTTTGGCCACCCTGCCACTTTCCACGAAGAACAGGAGCTCCAACATAAGAGTTGTTGTTTTCTGGTTCCTCAAAACTTTCGTTTGGAGTTGTGTTTATAACCTCTTTCATAAAAGCGTTCCACATTGGGGAAATAATAAGACCCGCAACCTTTTTTTCCATTGGTGTATTATCGTTGTTTCCTGCCCAAGCCCCCACAGCTGTGTTTGGTGTATATCCTATTGTCCAAACATCCCTGTAGTTGTTTGTTGTTCCTGTTTTCACAGCCACGTCATGGCCAGGAAAATACAAAACCGAGTTTGCTCCATAAGATGGAATTCTTGCATTGTTATCATTTAAAATATCTGAAATTAAAAGAGCTGTTTGTTTCGGTAAAACCTCTTTTGATTTTTGTTCAAATTTTTCTAAAACTTTTCCTGTACTGTCTTTTATTTCAAGTATTGGTGTGTTTGGGTTATAGACCCCTTTGTTTGCAAATGTCGCATAGGCCGTTGTCATTTCAAGAGGTGTCACTTCACCTCCTCCAAGTACCAAAGTTAGTCCGTAACGATTTGGATCCGTGAGGGTTGTAATACCCATAGATTGTGCTGTTTTAATTGTGTCTTTAATACCAGATAAATATAATACTTTAAGGGCTGGAATGTTTATTGACTCAGCTAGAGCACTACGTAATGTCATTGGTCCTCTAAATTTATCATCGAAGTTGCTTGGTGCGTAACAGTCAGCGTTGTCCGAGAAGTCGTTCGGTGCACAGTTGGTAGAAAATTGTGTCTTTAAGTCAAAAATAACAGTCTCAGGCCGGAGTCCTTTATTAAAAGCTGTCGCATAGGCAAAGGGTTTAAAGGTTGATCCTGGTTGTCTTTTAGCTGTTGCAATATTGTATTTACCATCAATTTTTTCATCGAAATAATCTCGAGATCCAATCATTGTAAGTATTTGACCAGTCTTTGCGTCCACTGCCACAAGCCCCGCATTTGATGCTTTGAATTTCGTTTCATTTTCAAGTGCAAATTTTTTCACAATTTCTTCACCTTTTGCTTGTAAGTTGTAGTCTAATGTTGTTGTCACAACATAACCCCCGACGTCAAAAGCCCCCTCTCCATACTTATCATCTAGATACATTTTTACAAAATCAACAAAATGAGGTGCTTTAATTGAATTATTTTCACGTGGAATAAAGTTAACTTGCTCATTTTTTGCTTTTTCATAATCTTCTTTATTTATAGAGCCTGTATCAAGCATTCTTTTCAGAACCAGATTTTTTCTATCATCTAATTGCGTTTTGTTTTTGCCATAAGGTGAATAATAGCTTGGGGCCTTAGGAAGCGCGGCTAAATATGCCGATTCAGCCAAACCGACATCTTTTGCGCTTTTACCATAAAAAGTTTGGCTTGCTTCCTCAACCCCATACATACTTCCTCCCCAAGGGCTTTCGTTTAGATATAGAGCCAATATTTCATCTTTTGAATATTTTTGTTCGAGTTTTAGTGCTAAAATAACCTCTTTTAATTTTCTTGTTGGTGTTTTGTCGCCTGTAAGTAATGTATTTTTTACAACCTGTTGGGTAATTGTGGAACCACCCTGGCTAATCCCTAAAGAAAACATATTCGCAATAAATGCGCGTAAAATAGCCAAAGGGCGAACGCCTTTATGTGTGTAAAATTCAGTATCCTCAATAGCGATTAATGCTTTTGAAACAAATGGGGAGATTTCAGAAAGAGGAACAATTGTTCTTTTTACATCTTTGTTTACATCATATAAAACAATTTTCCCTGTGCGGTCGTAGATTTTTGTTGACTGTAAGACTTTTCTCTCAGAAATTGATTGTAGAGTAGGAATGTTTAGTGTTGCTGCCCAAATAATACCAATACCCAAACAAAAGACACCGAGGGCCAAAAAAAATAAAATAGTATTTTTAAGGGTTTTAAATGGTGTTTTTTTCATATATTTTTCATTAAATGAAGTCTCATTCTCAGACTTGTGAAATTTATTTTTCATTGCATATATATTAACACAAAAAGACAAAAATCGCTTTATATGGTACAGTTTTAATATGAAATTTACATTTTCTAAAAAACAAGAAATTAATACAGATGAGACCAAAATAGACACCTTTTTAAATCGGGGTGTTGAAAATGTTTATCCTAACAAAGAGGATGTAAAGAAAAAACTTTTTTCTGGGAAAAAACTTAAAATATATTTAGGTATTGACCCCACTGGGCCAACTCTCCATATCGGGCACGCTATACCTTTAAAAAAATTAAAATTGTTACAAGATTTAGGCCATGAAATAATTTTATTAATTGGAGATTTTACAGCAATGATCGGAGACCCATCAGATAAAATGGCTGTTAGAAAACAATTAACAAGAAAACAGGTTTTAGAAAATTGTAAAAATTATAAAAAACAAGCAAGTAAAATAATTTCTTTTTCAGGAAGTAATCCCGCAAAGTTTGTTTTTAATTCAAAATGGCTGGCTAAAATGAATTTTTCTGACGTGTTAAGTCTTGCTTCGAGAGTGACTGTGGATCAAATGTTGAAAAGGGATATGTTTGAAAAAAGAATGGAAGAGAATAAACCAATTTTTATACATGAGTTTATGTATCCATTAATGCAGGGTTATGACAGTATTGTTATGGATGTGGACGGGGAGATAGGGGGGAATGACCAAACTTTTAATATGCTTATGGGCAGAGAACTTTCTCGTGAGGTAAAAAATAAAGACAAGTTTGTAATTACAACAAAACTTCTTTCAGACTCAAATGGGAATAAAATGGGCAAAACGGAAGGGAATATGATTACTTTAGAAGATTCTCCAAGCAATATGTTTGGAAAAGTAATGAGCTGGACAGATGGAATGATAATTCCTGGGTTTGAACTTTGTACGGATATTTCTTTAGAGGAGATTGAAAAAAATAAAAATAATTTAGAAAGTGGAGTTAACCCAAGAGACATTAAAATAAAATTAGCTAAAGAGGTGGTGGAAACTTTTTGTGGAGAAAGTTTAGGTGAAAAAGCTGAAGAGGATTTTATAAATACATTTAGTAAGGGAGGAATTCCAGAAAATGTTTTGGAAATAAAAGTTTTAAAAGATGAAAAAATGGCGGATGTGCTTTTGAAAACCGGGACTGTAGAATCTAAAGGAGAATGGAGGAGGCTTGTCCTCCAAGGTGGTGTATCAAACGCAGAAACAGATGAAAAAATAACTTCCCCAGATGAAACCGTGAGAAACATTACACTAAAAGTTGGGAAAAAAAGATTTGTTAAAATTACAGTTGAGTAAAGAGGTAAGAGTTATGAGTTATGAAAAAACACAAAAGACTTTTCCGAAGGAAAAGTCTTTTGTATTTCGCATTCCAAACCAGAGCGAAATTATATTTTTTCCGAGCATTTGCAGCTGAAAAGCATGGTCTTTTTGTACTCAAAAAGTTTTCAGCGAAACCGAAGCGAGGAGCCGCAGGGCGACGGAGCGGTCGGAAAAATTATTATTGAGCGACTTCTTACTCTTCATAATCATTAAACTCTGAAAACCCATCATCAATTCCGTCATCATCATCTGCTTCTACATCTTCAACTTCGAGTGGGTCTTCTAGAATTGGACCCACAATATCAGCCCCAATTCCGAGACCATCATCCACAACCAAAATAGCAGGATCAATATCTTCGTGATCTGCTTCAAAATCAAGAGAAGTGAAAGTATTTTCTCCTAATTCATCTTCATCTTTTACATTGTCTTCGTCACTCATTGTTATAAAAAAGTTATATTTGTAATTTTCTATATTTGTAACAAATACAAAAAAAATTGCAAGGGGGGAGATATCCACAAGACAACATATAACATAAAACACATAACATGTAACAAAAAAAAGACCAAGCGAATACGTTTGCTTGGTCTAAATAAATCGGCTTGTTTAAGGCTTTTCAAACTTTTCGTGCACAACGAATGGTTGGGGCGAAAGAACGATAACAAACTGGTGTGAGTCTTTTGTTGGTGGAAGTTCTGGTGTTTCAGGGTTTACCTTTATCAGATAAAGCGGAATTTTCCACCGAACATATTTATCAACAGCAAATTTGTTAGTTTTTTTTAACAAGCTTGATAACAAAACACTCGATCATCTCATCGGTCACTGACATCGTTTGCTCTTCCTGAGACGAAATGATTTTTTGGATTTCTATTTCTTCTTCTTTGGTGATAGCCAAATAGATAAAACCATCCTTCGCGCATGTCCGTTGATTTTGGAAACAACTCAGAATCCTCTCTTCAAGTGGAAATCCAGCATTATTCTCTTTGGGGGCTGTGATCGTGTGGTATGCCATAACTGGTTTACTCCACTTGTAAAATTGATATCCACCGCCTGGTAGGGCAAGAAATGGGTAGTTGGGAAACATCGGATTGCCTGTAGGGTTGTCTTCTTCGTAGGTTAGGTATTCCATAATATCTTCAGATCGATTGTTTATTCTGTTTTTGTTTACACAAAAGTGTAAGTTTCGATTGGTTCTATCAAAACCCTACTCTTTTTTGTATAAATGTCAATTTCAAAAAATAATATTAAACCTTGAATTTATTGTCTTTATTATAGGCAAAAAAAGTTAGACCGACGGCGATAGCATCATACTCATCATCGTGTTTTATTTCTTTATCTAAATTTATCAAAAGTGGAATCATTTTTATAATTGCTTTTTTATCACAGTGTCCATCTCCAGCCACCGCACTTTTAATTTGTGGAGGCGAAAATTCGTGTATTGAAAGATTGTGGCGAGCACCTTCATAAAGTATTACTCCTCGTGTTTCAGAAACAAGCATCACTGTTTTGTGATTTGTTGTTAAAAAAAGAGTTTCAATAGCTAGGGCTTCAGGTTTGTATTTTTTAATTATTTTAGAAATTTCTTGCCCTAAAAACAAAAGTCTTTCTGCGTGTGTGTTTGTTGTTTTTGTTTTGAAGCATTCAGAAAAAAGCAGAGTTTCTTTTCTGTCCCCCCTGTTTTTTTCAAGCACAGCAATACCAAGTCTTTCGTATCCGGGATCAATCGCAAGTATTCTCATTGCTCTAGTGTAGAATTAAAAATGTAAAATGTAAAACCTAAGCACGAATTTCATTAAAAGAAAAAACCCATCTCATTACTGAGATAGGTTGTTGATATAAACAAGAACTTCATGCCAATTTCGGGCCTCAAGTACTCCGGTTGTGAGGGTGTAAGCTTCACGGTCGTCGTGTCCCCCCAAGAATAAAATTCTGTGAGGAATATCAGAAGAAGCCATTGAGTTATGAACTTGAACCCTGTCATCAATAATTACATCAACCCCCAATCTTTTCGCTATTGGACCTTTTTCCGCACGGTCGTAGCAAAAAACAAGGTCTTCATAGTCAACCAAGTCTGGCCTGATCTGATGGTGGACTAAATATTCGGTGACTTTAGCTTCAGCCCCCGGATCAATCTTGCTGATAATGACCATTTTATGCCCAGCACGCCCGATTGCTTCCATTATTTTAATTGCATAAGCGAAAGTTGGATACGTTAGACGGCCACTTTCCATACGCACAATCTTTCCCTTGGAACGATCCAGTAGGGTGTCACCAATATCAATTGCAATTACTAATTTTTTCATACGTTACTCCTCTTTTTTCAAATTAGCATAGGCAACAAAAGGAGTCAATTTTAAAAATTAAAACATTATTTAAAAATTATCCCAGATAATGTAATAAACTGGGACATGAAAATTATAAAATTATGTCGAGTAAGCCTACTCGACATTTGTGTATACACTCTGCACCTCATCGTTATCTTCCAAATCATTTGTTAGCTTTTCAAGCGTGGTTAAATCTTCGTCAGAAAGATCAACCGTCATATTTGGAACCCACTCCATATTAGATCTTGTGAAGGCCCAAGAGGCAGAGCCGGGCATAGCAATTTGAAAACCATTTTTGGAAAGAATATGTTTAACCTCTTGTGCTGCTTTATTTCTATTTTCTGTAAGGGCATCAATCATAATTGCACATCCTCCGGGGCCATATGCCTCGTAGGTGATAGCTTCCATTTGTTCGCCACCAGATTCATTTCCTTTTTTCACAGCACGATCAATAACATCTCGAGGCACATTTTCTTTCTTCGCTCTGTCGATCGCCGCTGAAAGAGAAGGGGACAAAAGGTTGCTCCCAGCCTTCTTTGCTTCCATAGCAATAAGGCGGGCGTATTTAGAATAGACCTTACTTTTCTGTCCATCGGTTTTCCCCTTTTGCACTCGAATTTGGCTCCATTTATTATGACCAGACATATTTGTAAGTTTAAAATCGACATAAAATAAGAAGTGTATTCACGACTATATTTTACGTCGTCCTCGGTACTCCGGGGATCCAGGTTTATATTAATAATATAAAAATGACACAAAATAAGAAATGCATTCATGACTATATTTTGTGTCATCCTCGAAGCTCGACTGAAAGGAGGGCTATCGGGGATCCAAGTCCTGCATTTCATATGCAATACTCATTTCTTCTGATTATACCCACCTTTCGATTTTTTACCAACTTTAAGGCAGGCTGCCATTGCTTCCTCTGCGGTATCATAACCCTTTCCCTTTAATGCTTCTGCAATCTCTTTGTCCCACTTTGCGCGAATAGCCCTTCGTTTTGCACTCTCACTTGAAATTTTCATATTTTTTAATTTTTCTTTTTTCTTTTTTATTTTGAAAGATGCTCATATCCCGCCTCCGTCACAACCCTTCCGCGAGAAGTCCTCTCTATAAACCCAATCTGCAAAAGATACGGCTCATTAAATTCTTCAATTGTGGCCTCTTCTTCTGAAAGAGACATTGCCAAAGTGTTTAGCCCCACTGGTCCACCTTTAAATTTTTCTATAATTGTTTTCAAAAGATGTCTGTCGGTTTGTATCAAACCCATTTCATCCACACCAAGAAGGGAAAGCGTTTCTTCCACCACATCTTTGTCTAAATCTTTTTTGTGTACTTGAGCAAAATCTCGGCAACGTTTTAAAAGATAGTTGGCAGTACGAGGAGTCGAGCGACTCCTTTTCCCAATCTCATGCGAAGCTTCTTCCGTAATTTTTATTCCAAGAATTTTTGCAGAGCGCATGATAATTTCTCGTATTTCTTCGTGAGAATAAAATTCAAGTTTGAAAACTCCACCAGAAAAACGTGAACGAAGAGGGGAAGAGATCATTGCAATTCGTGTTGTTGCGGCTACAAGTGTGAAAGGAGGAAGCTCTAGTTGTATTGTTCTTGCTGCGGGACCTTTTCCAATAATAATATCAAGTACACCAGATTCCATCGCAGGATAAAGAATTTCTTCCACCGCTTTATTGAGTCGGTGGATTTCGTCAATAAATAAAATATCTCCCGGCGCAAGATTTGTAAGTATTGAAGCGAGCTCACCAATTTTTGTTATTGACGGACCCGAGGTCACTTTCATTTGTGCACCAACCTCTTTTGAAATAAGGTGTGCGAGAGTTGTTTTTCCTAAACCTGGTGGTCCATAAAAAAGTATATGTTCAGGTGGGTGTTTTCTTTCTTGTGCAGCTTTTAATAAAATTCCTAAATTGTTTTTTATATTTTTTTGTCCAACGTATTCATCCCACATTGTTGGGCGCAAAGTTTGATCAAGGAAAAGCTCATCTTTTTCGGGTTTGTTTAATGGGTCCTTGGTCATAGTGTGTATATTATATCGCACAAAGCAGTAAGTAGTAAGTAGTTGGCAGAA
Organism: uncultured Candidatus Saccharibacteria bacterium; assembly: GCA_964483025.1. Lineage (GTDB taxonomy): Bacteria > Patescibacteriota > Minisyncoccia > Phycocordibacterales > CAIZIN01 > CAIZIN01. The sequence goes on from CAYZZT010000016.1 coordinate 8,747, forward strand.
AATTGGCACCCCAACCTTCGGTTGGGGTGCCAATTGAATTTTCTATCGACTACAGACTAAAAACAAAAAGCTAAAATTGATCGTAATTATCTACTTGACATATGGTTAATAATATGTAATACTTTTGCTGGTTCATTGCAAAGCTTGGATCAAACCAACACTAAAATACTAAAATGAAGACGGTACTAGCTATTATGATGTTCGGTCTTTTCCCCATCAATTTACATGCAGAGGGAGAATACGACACAAAAAGTATGACGGTGAAAAAGAATTTGCTTTTTTCTGACGCCATCGGGCGTGAGTTGGCAGAATCAGGGGCGTCGCTCTTTGCACTTCAAACAAATACCAAGACCGGCAACAGCACACTTCATGTCAAGATTCCAGGAAACAGCATCGTCCAACTCAAGAAAGATGATGAAATCAAATTTAAGTATGGATCAGATGTCTGGTCGCTTAGGTTTGTCGGAACCAAAGACGGTAAGGTCATGATTGAGGTCAGGCGAGTTGTTGAATCACAGTATTGAAGCGGTCCACGAGGCCTTCGCACCCCAGTGTGCGAAGGCCTTTTTTGTCTTTACACCGATAAACAAAAGATGATATTATAGGCCCATGAAAGAGCATTTAGACTTCCACGAAACAAGAGAAAATTCTGTAAATCCAGAAGACGCCGTTGGGTTATCGGAAGTTGAATTGTGTGAACAGGAAGATCCAAAGGCTAAAACTTCAGAGCCTATTTTAGATTCTAAACGCTTAGAAAATATTAGGGATTTTAGTAAAAGGTTTTCTGAAGTCCAAAGAAAAGAACTTGCATTTTATATACAATGTAGAAAACGCAAAGGCGTAAATGCTGAGGATTTGAAGAAACGAATCAGTGAATTTTATGATGAACAAAATGAAATTAGAAAAGATTGGATAGAAACACAGGCTGAAAGAGATGTTGGTTATCAATCTGAAAAACGAAAAATACTTTTTCTTCACGGAATACCTGCTTTTAATGATTTTCGAATGTCAGCTGGATATAGACACGCGTTTGATAATTCAATATCGCAAGTCGAAAAAGCATTAATTGTTGCATTCTTGCAACCCGCAATATCTTCCACAACTATGCACCTCGAAAGTGAAACCCCGAGCCATGAAAGACTTCCCTTTAGGACTGGCCTAATTTTAAATGGAGGAAAGATTTTAAATGCATCAGAATTTGACGACGGAACATATACCAAAGGGTTTGATGCGCGTTACAGTAAGTATTTTTCAAAGCAATCATCAGTACAAACAAATATTGCTGAAAAGACTGAAAGTGCAGTAAAAAGAATTAAAAATAATCAAAATACCAGGGGCTGGAATGAACTTTCTATTTACAGACCAGAGATATGTGCTTTGTATGCTGCACTCGAAGAAGGAGAAGTATTAAATAAAATGGAAGAAACTATGCTTAATGAATCAAGTGTATTGCTAGGAATACCGGTGGTATACCTTAGAAGAAATGGTGATATTATTGATCGTGCATCAAATCAGAAAATAAGTATTAGTGATCTCATGAAGATAAAAATTTCTATCGACAAAGAAACAAAAATCCAAAGATTGGAAAATCTACTTCGTTCAAGCAAAGCCGCAGAATCTCGTATTCAAGAAGTAAATCTTTAAAGTAATTTTTTATATTTAGTAGTATACAATCCCTGTGCGAGCATGGCTTGATGATGTGGGAGGACTAAATACCGATAAGTTAAAGTCTCATAAGGGTATTCTGGCATATTTTAGGTAAGTGGGTCGAGGACCATTTCCGCTTGACAGAAAAACTGTTCTGTGCTAAGATACTAAAAGAGCCAACGGTTGGCTTTTTATGTTGTCTTTACATTCAAACTATAAATTTCTAAGCAATTAGGTGTTTCACATTTATTGGCTTTTCTTCGAGGACATTCTGGTATCCCTTGTGGATTACTGGAGTTATCCTTAGAAGCGTCGTCTCGCTTCTTACATCTGGTAAGAAGTATTGCTTAGAAATTTATGGTCTGAAGAGGACAAAAAATACGTTTCACTTTTGTGGAGCGTATTTTTTTGCTCTCACATTTTTTATATTACTCAGATTTCATTTAAAGGCAAATGCTTAGTTGGGGAAAACTTTTATAATTTCAGTATCTCGACACGAATTTACGAATAAATTAACACGACACGAATGACACAAATGGACTACGACGAATGACACGAATAGGATACAGATTTCATTGCATTCTATTCGCATCATTCGCACTCATTCGTGTATTCGTGTCGTGTTTTACGCTTCGCGTAAATCCACCACTCTTTCTAATTCTTCCAAAGTTGTTTTTCCGTTTAGTAATTGAATCACTCCATATTCTCTAAGTGTTGGAATTCCTTGTTTGTGAGATGAGATTTTAATTTCCCTCTCACTTGGGTTTGTGCGAAGCAAAACTTCAATATCTGCATCTGTTTTAATTCCTTCGTATAAGCCAACACGCCCTTTATATCCTGTACCATTACATTTATCACAGCCGACAGCTTCATAAATTTTCCCTACAGGAACTTTTTCGAGAGGATCATATATTCCGTCTATAATTTCTGTTATAAGTGCTTTGTGAGTTTCTGGTATTTCCACTTCTTTTTTACAAGCTTCACACACACATCTCACCAGACGTTGAGCTAAAGAAAGTGTAACAGCCGAAGTTATTAATTTTGGATCTACTTCAAGATCTATAAGGCGAGGAAAAGTTCCCGCTGCATTATTTGTGTGGAGCGTAGAGAAAACAAGGTGGCCTGTTTCCGCTGCTTGTATTGCAACTTCTGCGGTTTCGGCATCACGAATTTCTCCCACCATGATAATGTCAGGGTCTTGTCGCAAAGCTGCACGAAGCCCTGAAGCAAAAGTGTATCCTTTTTTTGCATCTGTTTGAGTTTGAACAATTCCTGAAAGATGATATTCAATAGGGTCTTCAATTGTAATTACTTTTACTTGAGTAGATTGAACTTTTGCAAGTAAAGCATAAAGTGTTGTTGTTTTTCCACTTCCTGTTGGTCCCGTTGTAAGTATCATTCCATTTGGTTTTCCTGCCTCATGCATAATTACATCAAAAAGCTTTTTTGGAATGCCGAGCTCTTCAAGTGGTACCTGAATAGTTTTTGGATTTAAAATACGCATCACCACAGATTCACTATATGCTCCCGGCAAAATTGAGCTTCGTATTTCAATATCTGTATCATAAATACGCACACTAAAACGACCATCTTGAGCTATTGATTTTAAATTAAGTTTCATTCCTGAAAGAAGTTTTATTCGAGAAAGGAAAAGCTCGTGAGTATCATGGTCGATTTGAAGAATGTCTTGAAGTACACCATCGAGGCGATACCGCAAGCGTACAGATTTTTCTTCTGGTTCTACATGGATGTCGGAGGAGCCTGTGGCAATAGCGCCCGCCATAACAATTTCTACAATTCTGGAAATTTTTGAAGCTTTTTTCATTGAAAGAACATCTTGTATTTTTATTCGAATATCATCTATCGTTCGAACCTCCTTAAGAAGATTTGCAATTTCTTCATTGGAAACATCAATTGATCCAGCTTTTGTTTCCATTGCAAATGAAAGATCTTTATATCGAGACCAAGCTTTTTCAAGACTTGCTTTTGAAACCATAAAAACGGTAAGAGTGTAATTTCTGTCTTCAAGACTTTTTAATGCAAGTTTTGTTTCTTGTGAGTTGGGTGAGAGAATTGCAATATTAAGTTTTTTACCAACACTATCAAATATTGCGAGCCCCGCTTCGCGAGCCTCTTTTTCCGGCATTAGTCGAAGTGCATCTGTGTTGATTACCATTACAGAAAGGTCGGCATAATGAAGCCTATACTTTTGAGAAAGTATCATAGCTAAATCTTCCTCTTCTTGTATTAGTAAAGTTTTTACTTTCTGATTTTGTTTATCGTCATCAAATTGAATTGGCATGTTGGGTATATTATAACGCAAAAGAGAAAAGTACTCCATTTTTATAAAATAATTTTATAAACAAAATCTCTTTCTCGCTATAACTTTCCTCGGGTACGGATTTTTTGAAGCTTAAAAAATCCTGAAGTTTCCTCGCCGTCGCTCGTCAAACCCCCTCCCAAAGTTACAGCTTCAACGAGAGTTTGTTTATATATAAAATTATTTTGTAAGTAAATGTCGGTTATTCTCTTTTGCTGAGAGGTGATGGAGGCGATGGGCTGTTTTTCACGAGTACGTAAAAAACAGGCTAAAATAACTGCCAAAAAGGCCTGATTACAGGCCTTTTTGGCCGAACCCTCCTTTCTATTTTTGTTATATTTATTCCTAATTCTTAATTCTACCCAACGCCTTGACAAAAAGAGCCGTTGGTGCTATAATAGATAGTAGAAAAGTGTGGGTAAAAAAGCCTGCACAATCAACAGAAAATCAACCCCAAAGAAAGAAAAAACAGAATATGAAAACGTACATTCAAATGTTAGTCGCCGTCTTTACGGCAATGTTTCTCGCCTCATGTGCCACCAACACCCAAACCGCCGTTATCAACGGTGGAGGGGGTGGTGGCCGTAGCGTTCACCGTTCCGTCGCCAGAACACAACAAACGGTTTCCGATCTGTCTATTTTCGGAAACCAACCAGCACAGCCAACACAGGCAGCTTTGGGCAACCAGAGTACGTGGGGGGCCGTTAATGGAAATGTTTCTGGATGGAATGAGTTGCGTCCTTCGCCTCGTGCAAGGGTTCAAAACATTCCGTCAAATCTTCCAATTTTGGTGGATAGGGAAACTGGGTGGCAATGGAAGGCGGTTTGTCATAACCGCATTCGACCGTTTGTTGCGCAGGCGACCGAGGAGGTGGTCGAAGAAGCTCAGTCTGGCGGAGGTAACTCCATTGTTCAGAACGGGCCGACCTATCAGTTGGCTCTTAACATCAATGTGGAGCGAAGTGATGGTGTAGGGGTTTTTATGCCTCAACGGCAATTTCGTCCCCAACAGCGTTATTGTGTACCGGTTCGTAGGTATTGCCCGCCGCCACAACAACGCTACTGCCCGCCTCGTCCGATTTGTCCCCCCGGGACATATCCGGTGCGTAGGTATTGAGTTGTTTCCCGAGTCCGTGTCCAGATTTCCATATCTGGCACGGGCTTTTTTCTTGCCCTACTAAATTTTTGTTATTAAGATTTATAATGCCCCGCTCGTACTCGAGCGGGGCTATAACAAAAAGTTTGGAGGGTGTTGCACTTACTTGTTTTAATTCATTCTTTGTGGCATAGTGAAGATAGATGGGTATGAGCTTTTAGCTTACACAAAATACCGAAAATCAAACCAAAGAAGACCAAAATCGTGAAAATGTTCTTTAATATTAGCATTGTTGTTCTTTTCGCTCTATTGTTCTCGTCTTGCGATGAGAGAAATGGGTGTGTGAGGTCAAATTATCCACGGCAATATTTTGAAAATCAATATTGTGGAGCTCCCAACCAGACCTTTGTTGATAGATCCGTTGATGTGGAATATTACCAGCACCAGACTCAAAATTACTCAGACTACAATTATAATAATTACCGTTCATATAATAGAAATTATTATAATTCTGGATTTCGGCCGTACATATATCCTTCTTATAATTTCATAACCCCACGAAGGAATTATTATTCACAACCGGTGCATCGGCCCCCACCGCATTATCGGCCGGTACGTCGCCCGATTTATCACCCTCCCCTCATTTGTCCTCCGGGGACAAGGCCGGTCAGGCATCACAGGTGATCGTTTGTTGAGTCCGTGTCCAGATTTCCATATCCGGCGCGGGCTTTTTTCACACAAAAAATTGAGTATTTTGGGCTTGCATTTCTCCAAATAATATGATATAATATTAGGTAGATTTAAGGCCTCTAGCTACCCCTCAAGTAGGACACTCGACATTTCTAAATAATAACTCGAAGC
>CAYZZT010000017.1:0-14178 GCA_964483025.1 uncultured Candidatus Saccharibacteria bacterium
GCCCAATTTGTGTCCAGCTAGAACCAGAAGTAAGTTTATATTCAATAACATAATCAGTAATTGGTGAACCTCCATCAACTGCCGGCGCAGTCCAAGCCAAAGAAACTTGCAAATTCCCAGCCGTTCCCCCAAGCCCCGTTGGAGCATTTGGAACAGTCACTGCTTCTTGCGCCGAAACTTGATAAAAAGTTGTTGGCGCACTTTGGTTGTTATATTCGGTGGCGATCCAGTCAGCGGAACGGGCGGTGTTGGAAATATGGAGTTCATCAAGAGACCCTTTTAAGCTTACAATTGTTTTAATTCCTCCTGATCCTGTCTCATCACCATATGTTCCAATAAGAAAGTAGAAAGGATTATCCATATTTACTCCGTTACACGAGGATATAGAAACTAAACCATCAGCAACTCCATCAACATATGTTGCAATATTGCCAGTTCTATTCCAAACACTAACTATATGGTGCCAATTACCATCAGTAACGACTCTGGAATTAGTTCCAATACCATCAATATCACTACCTCCACAGTTTACGAAAAGGCCAACCTTACCTGCTGTTGTAATGTAAGAAGCCCATCTCCCCGCAGCTACTCCATATTTTGATTTAGAAACAATAACTCCTGTTTGTGATAAAGTGGTTCCTTTAAACCAAGTAGACACGGTCTGATTATTAGTCAGTAAATCATATTTATCCCCAAAGCCTCCTATATGGTTAGTAGTTCCATTAAAACTCTCGGCACCACCTATTTGAGCCGAAGAAGTTGCAGTTGGTTCACCTGATGCCTGCCCACCATTACTAGCATTACTCGTAGAATCCCTGTAATCGGTGGGAGAGCCGGTGCCAGTTTCATGTAAATGCCACACGCCCTTGAAGTTAGTGTCCCAAACATTATTTTTTCCGTAAGTAGCATCTGCGGCGGGTTCGGTGGCGGAGGCGTTGCCGTAATAAATGTAGTAGTAAGACGCGTTTGAAATGCTGTCGGCTTTAAACCAAAGTGCTCCTGTAGAAGAGGCCGTGCTAATGCTTTCAATTTCTCTTGCCAGTTCTGTGCCGGCGCTATTTGTTACCCTAATATCAGCACCAGTTGATTTTACATTACTCCAAAACCCAGCAGGCAAATTTGCCAAGTTAACATAAGCAGGAAAGTTAGTTTGCGTGCTTGGAACCTGCGCAGCATTAATTGTCACCTTCACCCTATAAGCCCAAGCCACCCCACCACTATACCAAGCATCCACAGCATGAGCAGTTGGCACACTAAACCCAAAAAAGTTTATAGAGACCAACACAAAAACCAAAAAGACTGAGAAAATCTTTCTCTTTTTTTGCTCATCTCTTTTTGTTTTATTTTTCCAAAACAAAACAGACATTTGAAGTTAATTGTAACATTTTTTTTATCTAAAAAATATCAAAATCTATTCATACCATTTCTAATTTAATTAATCGTTTTTGTGTCATCCTTGCGAATGCGAGTGAGAAAGCATGGGTATGCTTTCGCAAGGCCGGAGTGTGACGACACGAGGCGAGGCCTACATAATTATTCAGTAGAATAATATATGGAGATCCATGAGAATTAGGGTTTTTCGGACTGGATTCCCGTCTTCACGGGAATGACAAATACGAAGAGGTTAATTTAAAATATGAGAAAAAGAAAAAGTCTACTTTTTAGATTTAAATGTTATAATACACTCATGAAAAATAAAACAAGGGCCTTTATTGACAGAACACCTCTCCGCTTTATTGGAGGAGCTTTTATTTTGGGCGTTGGAATTCTAGCAAAAAGTTTACCACTAATAATCCTTGGAATATTTGACCTTGGAATTAGTTTTCTTTTCTTTTTAAAGCCGACTATAGAATACAAAAAAAGATATAAACTCCCAATTATTCTTTTATATGGTTTCATACTTATTTGGAGCGCCTTCTGGCTAACAACTCTCTTTTCACAATAACAAAAAACCATTCCCGAAGGGAATGATTTTTTGTTATATATAAAATATAATTCATGGATCCCATATAATTATTTCTGCAAAAGTATTTTTCTGCTGAAAAATCTTTTTCACACGCCTCGCACCGTCGTGCTCCGGCCTTGCACTCAGGTACTCACCTGAGCTCACTGAAATAATTTCTGGGACGACACAAAATATAGTCGCTTTGCTAAGCTTCTTATTTTGTGTCGCCTACCCTCTCTTCACCAAAGCCACAAGTCGTGACTTCTTTCTTGATGCAGTATTTTTTGAAATTGTATTCATTTTTGCAGCCTTATCAATTGCCTTCTGGGCTCCGGAAATAAGTTTTTTTGCTTCTTCTGTATTTTTAGCTAAAACAAGCTTCTTAATATCTCGAATAGTTTTGTTCATTGTCTCTTTTCGACGATGATTAAAAACCTTCTTTTTTGTCGAGGCTCGTAATGCTTTTTTTGCTGATTTTGTTATTGGCATATGTGCGAAAACATTAACATACTTGCGTAAGTTTTGCAAACTTGCGCAAAGCTATTAGGCTCTAGGCGCTAGGCCCTAGCTTTTCTGTCATTCCGGCGAAGGCCGGAATCCAGTCTGAAAAGTATTTGTTTTGAATTTATTATTTAGAATTTTGAATACAAAATACTGGATCCCCGGAGTACCGAGGACGACACAAAATATAGTCGTGAATACACTTCTTATTTTGAGTCGATTTGTTTCGGATTTCGTCTACCCGACCAGGGTGCTTCGTGCTTCGAATTTAGATAGAACTTGGATCCAAGAATATTTTTTTACTAAAAAATTTCCTGGCCACACCTCGCGTCGTCACGCTCCGGTCTTGCGAAAGCATACCCATGCTTTCTCACCCGGGAGTACCCACAAGTATTTTTCTGCTGAAAAATCTTCTGGGCACAACTCGCGCCGTCGCGCTCCGTTCTTGCAGTCGGATCCCATTCCGACTTCACGAGGATGACAAACGAGAAGAGTTACCCTTAAACTTATGTTATAATCTCCATATATGCTCGCAAAACTCACAGGTAAAGTTGCCCATTTAGACATCAAATTTCTTATTCTTGATGTTAATGGTGTTGGATACAAAGTTTTTGCCACATCTGAAACCCTTGAAAAAGCCGGTGAAATCGGTGCAGATCTTTCGCTTTGGATACATCATACTATTCGTGAAGACACTTCCGACCTTTTCGGTTTCCCCACCCGAGATGCACTTGGACTTTTTGAACTACTTATTAGTGTCTCAGGTATTGGCCCAAAAACAGGATTAAATATTTTAAACCTCACAACTCCCGACACAATTCGTGAAGCAGTTGAAACTGGCGATACATCATATCTCACAAAAATATCTGGCATTGGGAAAAAGATGGCAGAAAAAATGGTAATAGAACTTCGAGACAAACTTGGAGCGCCAGACGAGAAATATGTAAGTGGCTCACTAAAAGATGGAGCTCTTGCTATAGAAGCCCTTCAATCTCTCGGATATAGCGAAAGAGAGGCTCGCGAAGCTGTAAAGAAAATTGATAAAAATATTACAAGCACGCAGGAGATTGTGAAGGCGGCACTCAAGGTTTTAAGTAATTAAACCTCTTCTGTCATTCCTGCGGAGGCAGGAATCCAGTCGGTAAAATCCGAAATTCGAAGCACCCTGGTCGGGTAGACGAAATCCGAAACAAATTCAAATATTTAAATTCTAAATTAAAAACACATACTTTTCAGACTAGATTCCTGCCTCCGCAGGAATGACAATACGAAACACCCTTATTAAAGGGCTTATTTTGATGTAAGGTGCTAAAATATTTGACTTTGTGGCCACTTAATGATATAATATAAGGTAGCAAGTCAGAGGAGCATTCCGCTCTTCCCTTCTAAATTTCGCATAAAGAAAACATCATGAGCACCCCAACTGTAACCAAACCGTTTAATGAACTTACGATGGCTGAATCCAAAAATTTAGTCCGCGAGTGCAAACGTGGCGAAAATTCAGCTGAAGCTATCAAAGCTAATCTCACCAAAGCGGGATTCGATGGTTCGTCTGCCCTAGTTAGCGTCCACTCCACTTCTTGTGGTCGTATGAGTATGGCTATGGTCCTAGTCTACGGCCCAAGGCACAGAATCATCTCCTGTTGAACTAAAGCGACCCCAAACCCCACCTAGTACAACGGTGGGGTTTTTACTTTCTACCCACCAAAAACTAAGGACTAATAACTAAGATTGGTGTATTATAGATAAATGGAAAAAATACTTAAAATTATCAAAAAATTTATACCCCGAAAAATATTCGCTAAATGCCAGCCAGCATATCACTTTTTAATTACTTTCATTGGGGCTATCATTTACCGCTTCCCTTCTAAAAAAATCCACGTGGTGGGTGTCACTGGAACAAAAGGCAAATCAAGTACAACCGAATTTACAAATGCGATTCTTGAAGAAGCAGGATACAAAACAGCCCTTTCAAATACAATTCGATTTAAAATTGGAAATGAAACAAAACCCAATATGTATAAAATGTCCATGCCTGGAAGATTTTTTATGCAAAAGTTTTTGCGAGATGCTGTGAACGAGAGGTGTACTCACGCCGTGATAGAAGTTACTTCCGAAGGTGCAAAACAATTTAGAAATAAATTTATCGATTTGGATGCTTTGATTTTTACAAATATTGCACCTGAACACATTGAGTCTCATGGTTCATTTGAAAATTATATAAAAGCAAAAGTTTCTATCGCATCGGAACTTGAGAGATCATCAAAACCTCGCCGAGTTGTAATTGCAAATACAGACGACAAAGAGGCTTACAGATTTTTGGAAAGAGATGTGAACGAAAGATATACATATGGACTTGTGGATGCAGAACCATATATTTCAAATGAGGGCGGAGTTTTCTTCACATACAAAGGAACAAAAATGTCTTCGGAAATTAAAGGCCTATTTAATATTTATAATATGCTAGGCTCGGCAACATATGCAGATGTTTTTGGAATTGATAAAGAAATTATTGCTTCTGCGTTTTTTAAACTAAAAGAACTAAAAGGGCGAGTACAACATATAAAAACTGGGCAAGATTTTGATGTTGTTGTGGACTACGCACACACAGCAGATTCGCTCGAGGCTCTTTACAAAGCATTCCCCTATCAAAAGAAAATTTGTTTACTTGGCTCAACTGGTGGAGGGCGCGATAAATGGAAAAGACCAGCAATGGGAAAAGTGGCGGATGAGTATTGTGATTATATTATCCTTGCCGATGAAGACCCATACGATGAAGATCCTCTTACAATTATTGAAGGTGTGCAAAGTGGTATTCAAAACAAAAGTTGCGAAGTAATAATCGACCGAGCTCTCGCAATTGAAAAAGCAATACAGCTTGGGTACGAATGGCAAAAAAATGGAGAAAAAGTCGCTGTGCTAATTTCTGGTAAAGGCACCGACCCATATATTATGGGCCCAAATGGGAGCAAAGTGGAGTGGAGTGATGCAAAGACAGCTGAAGGTGCATTGCTGAAGCACAGCAAGCCAATTTAAAATGTAAAATGATGTCTGCTCTGTCATCCTCGTAGCAACGGGGATCCAAGTCCGCACCCAGATATTAAATTTTATTTCAATGAATTCAAATTAACTTGGATCCCCGCATTCGCGAGGAGGACACCCGTGTCTAAATCCCCAATATTCTGAAAAGCACTATTCCTGTTGCCACAGAAACATTTAAAGATTCTTTCTTCCCCATCATTGGGATTTCGACGATAATATCGCATTTGTCTAAAATCTTTTTAGAAATGCCGTTGACTTCATTACCCAAAATAATTGCTGAATTATTTTTTAATTGAACTTTTTTATAATCCACAGAATTTTTACTTTGTTCAATTGCGATGATTTCAAATTTTTCTTTTTTTAATTTTGTTAAAAGCGGAGTAATAGTTTTTAAATATTTCCAAGGGATTGTTTTTTCTGCACCGAGCGCAGTTTTTGCCACATCTTTTCTCTCTCTTCCAAATCTATCTATTGGCGCGGGGGTAGTCCCAATTAAATATATTTTTGAAATTCCACAGGCATCAGCCGTACGGAAAATCGCCCCCACATTATGAGTGCTTCTTATATCGTTTAAAATTAAAACGTTTTGTTTGTTTGGTGTTTTAATTATATTCACTTTATAAACTTTATAACTTTAAACTTTATAAACTGCATGTGTTATAATTAACACATGCTCAGCGCCTTCCCCCAACTATTCAATTATTCACTTTTGGCTATAGCCCTACTTCGAATCGTATTCGGATTTTGGTTTGTGATGTATGGATACACTACATTATTTAATGCTAATTCTCAAGGCAAAAAGGATTTATTAACTTTTGAAAAAACTATTGCGAGCCTCGCTTTGCTTGCTGGTTTTTTAACACTCATTGGGCTTTTCACACAAATAGCTATTTTGGTTGGCCTCTTTACTCTATTCCTAAAGTGGTATATGGATGTGCAATCAAAAACTATAACAAGAGAAATCTTCACTTTTGGATTTTATATCGCCATCATTGGCCTCGCCCTCCTATTTTTGGGCCCCGGTGCTTTCGCAATAGATTTACCATTGTAGAGATGAGAAAATACCGGTAGGAAATCTTTCGTTACACGAACAGTACCCCAATTGGATTTTCTTTTCGTGAATACACTCAACAAAATCTCAATCGGGCTTCGATTCCTACCCGCACCTGCCACCCGGCAGGTGCTCGGGCGGACAAATAAAAAGACCAGCTTGTCGCTGGCTTTTTATTTGTCGTCACAAGTATTTTTCTGCTGAAAAATCTCGCGACCCCACCTCGCGCCGTCGCGCTCCGGCTCGGACAGAGCAAAAGTTTTGTCGTCACGAATAAATTTCACGTCGACACATGAAATTTTTCTCGACCCCGGCTCGTGGTTTTGTTTGCTCACAAAACATCACTCCGCCTCGGACACACAAAAAAATCTCCCGCAGGGGAGATTTTTCTTTGTGTGTCCGCCCGGTAGGAGTATCTCCCTCGACTAAATTTTTGTCGTCACAAAAATTTGTCTGGGCACAGCCTCAAAAAATTTTCTGCTGAAAATTTTATATTCCGGCTTTTCGATTCCTACACGCAAGCAAAACTCTTTGCTTGCTCGGGCGGACAAATAAAAAAACAGCATAGGTATGCTGTTTTTTTATTTGTCCGCCCGGTAGGAATCGAACCTACGACCCTCTCCTTAAAAGGGAGCTGCTCTACCGACTGAGCTACGGGCGGATATTTATATTGCCCAAAATTATATATTAGACAGATATTGCAATACTATACACGAAAAAATGCAAAATTCAAGAGATTACAGACTGGATTCCGGTCTTCACCGGAATGACAGATGATTATTTCACCCCCAACACAAAGAGTTCTAGCCCATTCATAAAATCCCCCTTCCCCCGATGGGCGTCATGATATATTTTTGTTAAGTGCAAAAGTGAAGATTGCAATTCTTCCTTTTTCCAAACTTTTGAAAAATTTTTTGCTTTTTTATATGGATATTCGGAAACCCCAGCCTCGACAAAGGTTTTTGTGCTTCCCGCCAAAAGAATATTTTTAATTTGCCAAAACAAAACTCCGCAAATCTCCTCTCCCTCTAACCCCATACTTTTAGCTTGAGCAAAAAGAATCCACAAGTTTTTCTTATCTTTCATTCCTAAAGCATCACCAAGAGCAAATGTATTAAATTTTCTTTCATCTTTTTTCTCAACTTTAAAATCAAAAATCTTTGCTCCTGCTTTTTTAAAACTATTTTGCAAAACTACAGGCAAAGTTTTTTCCGCCATCACACAATTATTTGGAGATTTTACAATCTCATCTGCAAACTTTTCAAAAAATTCTTCTGCTTCCTCATTTTCAAAAACATTATCACAAAAAATAATATTACTTGACTCAAAAAAAGATTGTGTAAAAAAACTTTCATTAAAAAAGGTCGGCGAAAAAGTATCACTTTCCAAAGTTAAAAGATTATGATTCTCACCTTGCAAAGAAAGAGCGTGAGCCCGAGCCTTTGCTCGCACCAGTACCTCGTTGTTTCCGTTGAAAATAGTGAGCATGGAATTATGAATTAAGAATTAAGAATTAAGAATTATGAATTAGGAATTAGGAATTAGGAATAATATTTTGAACATTATTATTTAAAACTAAACTTTTGATATATTTTTACTCATTTTTGATTTTAAGTCATTAAACATATTTTTGAAATGCATAAATTCATCAGACAAATTAAATTTCATTTCGTCATTTTCAAGTAATTCGTCAACAAAGCTTGATACTCCGTCATTATACTCAGTCATTTGTTTATGGTCTTCCATATTGAAATCTCCTTGGTTAACTTTTCCTTGGAAATATAAATAATGCTTAGAAAAGATTTTTCTAATTTTTTCATAACGTGGAGAAATAGGGAAAAATACTCCAACTATTTTTGCTACACGGTGAGAATATAAATCCGTTATTTCATCAATATATTTATTGTAATCTTCAACCAAACTTAAATCTGGCTTTATTTTGGATTTTAATGTTTCTAAAAAAAATCTCAAACATACTTTTAACCCAATAGATTCAAATTCTTTTAATCCTGCATCTCCAAATTTTTTACCTAATAATTCAGCAATTTTAAAAAACGCCTTTTGTTGTATTTTTGAATTATAATCAATAAAAAGTTCACCGTTACTGCAAATGGTGTTGAGAGTTTTTTCAATATTTGGAATCACTACAAAAATATCATAATTCTTAGCTTCAGCAGTATCAAATCTCGACTCTGTGTACTCTGGTTCATATGTAAACAAAAATGGAACGTCGTCTTTCTTGTGTTTTTTCCACACTTCAGTCCTTTCTTTGTGATCAGAAATATCCTTAAGTTCTTGTGCTTTTTTATCCCTCCACGTTTTTTGATATATGTTTTCCATAGTTCTAAATTTATTTTTTATTAAATATGTTGGATTGAATTAACTTAGATCCCCGTTGCTACGAGGATGACAATACGGGGTTGCATTTTGCATTCTCCACCACCCACCACACCGGTGGATAAAGAAGTGGAGAAAACTAAAATTCAAAATACGGCATGGATTCCCGATCAGGTCGGGAATGACAGAAATACGATGTGAGAGTTTTTTAAAAATTTGTTGAGCGTGGAAGTTTTGGGGAGCCTAGCGAGCGCGACGGCGCGAGCTCGAGGAATTTTCTAGCAAGAAAATATCCGTGCGACACAAAACTTTCACCGAATAAAAATTTTTAAAAAACTTTCCACCTACCTTACCTCTGTCATCTCCAGCCAGTTTTCTCCTCCTCCACCCCAACCGGCGGATAAAGAAGTGGAGAAAACTCAATTCAACTGTGGAAGTGTAAAATCAAAACTCGTCGCAGGTGTAAGTTTTGCATTTTGTACCTAGAGTGAAAGTATTACTTTCCCCGAGCATCTGCAGGCACAAAGCACGGTCTTTTTGTACTCAAAAAGTTTGTGCCGAAGCCGAAGTGAGGAGTCGCAGGACGACGAACGGTCGGGAAAAGTAATACTGAACGACCACCAAGACGAGGCTTTGATTTTATACTTCCACCATCTCCAGCCAGTTTTCTCCAGCTTCTGCCTCCGCCACACACACTATCTTATCTTTATCCTCCGGAATTTCAACTCCCTCCATGCTTTCCTTTATTTTCGGCACCACCTTCTCCACCAAATCATCTTTTATTTCAAACACCAATTCATCGTGAACCTGCAAAAGCATTCTCACATCATTTTCTAATCCCTCGCTTTTTATCCACTTGTAAATATTCACCATCGCAAGCTTAATAATATCCGCCTCAGTGCCCTGTATTGGGGCATTTATAGCCATCCTCTCCGCCATCGCAACAATATACGGTATTTTAGACTTTAGGCCCTCAAAATAGCGCCTACGGCCAAAATAGGTTGTTGTGTAGGCATTTCTCCCCGCTTCACTTTTCACCCTATCAAGATACTCCGCCAAACCTGTGAAAGTAGCAAAATAATCATTTAAAAATTGCTGAGCCTCTGCACGCGTACATTTTAAATTTGTTTGCAAAGCTGTTACCCCCATTCCAAAAAGAATTCCAAAATTAATAGTCTTTGCTTTTCCTCGCATCTCTTTTGTTACATCACTCTCATCCACTTTAAAAACTTGAGAAGCTACAGCTTTGTGAACATCTGTACCCCTTCGAAAAATTTCTAACAGCTTTTCATCTTGCGAAAGGAATGCGGCAATACGAAGTTCTATTTGAGAATAATCGAAAGAAACAATTTTAAAACCGGGTTCTGCAATAAAAGCACGGCGAATATTTTTCCCAAGCTCACTTCGCATTGGAATATTTTGAATATTTGGATTTTGTGAAGCCATCCTTCCTGTCGTTGTTCCTGCCTGAAGAAGTGTTGTGTGTAATCTATCCTTTTCATCTAAAAGTTTTGGGATTGTATCTATGTATGTGCCAAGTAGTTTATCAAATTCTCTATATTCTAAAATTTTCCCTATGATTGGATGCAAATCCTTCATTTTTTCTAATTCAGATTCTTTTGTTGAAAACGCGCCTCCTGCTGTTTTTTTCTGATTTTTTGCCTTCAGCCCCATTTTTTCAAAAAGAACTTCACCGAGTTGTTTTGGAGAACTCACATTAAATTCCACCCCCGCCATTTCTATAATCTCTTTTTTTAAAATATCTAATTCAATATGATATTTTTTTGAGAGCTCCTCTAAATATTTTTTATCTATCTTTATTCCCCATTTCTCCATCGAATCCACAACAGGAATAAGGAGTAATTCTATTTCTTCATAAATTTTTTTTAAATTTTTCTTTTCTATATCTGCGAGTAAAAGTTTTTTTGCCTCTACCAAACTTTTTGCATGGGTATGATTAAAAATATCTTCCACTTTTGGATTTGTTATATTTGAATCAAGCACCCAAAGAGCAAGTGCCACTTCTTTAAATAAAAGAGAGTTTACATCAACTTCTGTATTTGACTCCTCATCCTCATCAACAAAAAGTTTCATCTCACTTCCCATCGTTTTTCTCAAACGTGAACTAAGATTCCTAAATTCAAGAGCTGTGAAAAGCTCATCTGTTTTATCAAAGTCAAAATTTTCTTTCCAAGTTTCTTTTGGGAGTTCAAATGAAATGGGTGCGTCCCTTCTGATCGTCGCGAGCATTTTACTGAATTTTGCTTCCTCTTCACCTTCTTCCAAAAGCCCAATAATTCTTTCTTTCGTTCCAGCATCTATTAATTTTTGTCTATCTTTTTTTAAAACTTTATAAATATTTTCTATATTTCCAAAATTACAAATTAAATCTGTTGCTGTTTTTTCACCAATTCCTGCAATGCCAATAATATTATCTGATGGGTCACCACGAAGACCTTTGTAGTCTGGCAAAAGCAATGGACCAAAACCAAATCTTTCTTTTACCGCTTTTTCATCATAAATAATTGTATCTTTAATCCCCTTTTTCAAAGTATAAACTCGCACTTTTTCTCCTGAAACAAGCTGAAGTGTGTCCATATCTCCTGATGCAATAATAATATCCACATCTTTATTACCTTTCATTATTTCAACAATGGTCCCAAGCATATCATCGGCCTCAAAACCCTCTTTCTCATACATAGGAATATTAAATGCTTTAAAAACATCTCGCGAACGAATTATTTGATCCACCAAATCACCATCTGTTTTTGCACGGCCTGCTTTATATTCTTTATATGCTTCGTGACGATATGTGGGTTTTGGAAGATCATAACAAGCTCCAATATAATCAGGATTTAATTCATCAATTATTTTTGTGAGCATTGTTACCAAACCATAAAGAGCGCCTGTTGGCTCGCCTTTTGATGTAGCAAAATCTGGTAAGGCATGATACGCACGATGCATAATCGCGTGGACATCTAATAAGACGAGTTTCTTTTTTTGTTCTCCTTTTTTCATAATATTTTCATATTCTTTCTTATTGTGTCATTCCGGTGAAGACCGGCTTCACAAGTATTTTTCTGCTGAAAAATCTTCTGAACACGACTCGGGTCAAAAGTATTTTTCTCCTGAAAAATCTTTTCACCATATCTCGCACCGTCGTGCTCCGACCTTGCGTTCGGGTCCCATCCCGAACTCACGTCAAACTCCGTCCTTGCAGTTGGGTCACGTATAATTTCTTGCTAGAAATTTACTCGACCCCGACTCAGCTCGACAGCTTCCGTCTTTCAATCTGATACCCATCAGATTGAAACCACCCCAACTTCACCAGTCTTATTTATATCTGAAGCGCTAAATTTAAAATCCAAAATAAATACATTTCAGACTGGATTCTGGCCGGAGTTTATCCTCGTGAATACGGGGGCCGGAATGACAGACAAAGCATAATTTGAAAATTAAATTCCATTTTATTTTTATTCTCAAATCTTTACTCAACACTACTTTATTATTCAATACAAATCAAACATTATTCTCCAAACTCGTAAGTGCGTGTATTTTCATCAATAAATTTACATTCAACTTTAAGCGCAGACTCTGGTATTGCACCTTCAACATTAAACGGCCACTCGATACAAACAAGAGTTCGGGGAAGTAAAAGAGTTTCTTCAAATCTCAAATGAGAAAGTTCTCCACCAGACTCTAATCTATATGCATCAATGTGAACCAGTTTATCAAATTTTTTTTCTTCTGCATTCTCCTCCGATTTTAATGGCACTTCATATGTTTTTTGTATTACAAAAGTTGGACTTGTGGCCGGCTCTTCTATACCCATTTCTTTTGCCAAAAATTGGATAAAAGTAGTTTTGCCGGCTCCTAAGTCTCCATAAAAAGCAACAGCGGTGGCATTACTTTCACTTTTAATAGAGTTTAAAAACTTCTTTGCAATTTGTAATGTTTCCTCCAAATTTTTAGATATATGAATCATGGTGGTATTTTAGCATATAAATAAGAAGAAATGTTCTAGTGTTGAATGTAATTATATATAACACGACACCAATCCGCGAATGAAGGCGAATGACACGAATGGAATTCTGCGCCCCGCATTGTCATCCTCGCTGTAATCGTTGGGTGAGCTCAAAAGAGTTTTTGAGCGCAAGACCGGAGGCTGCCGAGCCGAGGTGTGTCCAGAAGATTTTTTAGTAAAAAAATACTTTTGGATCCAAGTCCTGTATTCAAAAATATTATTAAATTCAAGACTTAGATCTCCATGGGACACGAATATAACAGATATAAAAAAATCCCCACAAAACATATTCAGCTTTCGCCTTTCTGTTTTGTGGAGATATGAATCATGAATTTCAATGTCTGTATGGATTTGCCTGAGGACCGTACTTTCGCACAATGCCCTCAACATTGAAATACTCATAGGGTAGGCTTGAACGAGCATAACGCCGAGCAATTCTCTCAGCTTGCTGTGGATGAGCTTGAGCGAACTCATCAAATGGGGCTACCCATTGTGCATTGCCCCTGTCGCCATCCCACATAAGCAGATTTGGCGGAGTGATGAAGAAACCTTTGTCGTCCTGCATCATCTTCACCTGTTCGTTCCACCGTGCTTGCCGGCTAAAGCTACGCACCGGAATTTCTCCACCTTGATCTTGATAGCGACCTTTCGGTACGCGATCGAGAACGGGAGGATGTACGGGTGCCTGCTCATCCGGATAGTTTACTTTCATTCCACCTCCGCTCACAGGAATTTTGTTCCTGTTTTCCGCGCAAGAATTTTGCGAAGGCTGTGGAACTGGTGGTGGCTGTAAAGCTTGCCAGAGCTGTGATAATTGAGTTGGAACCATTGGAGGTTTTTGAGGATCAACCTCTGACTCTTTCTGTTCCTTCGGTTCACTTTTGAAAAGGTTGGTGAACCATTCAAAGGGTTTTGCTTTTGGAGTCGAGGGAGTTTGAACTTCCTCCGTCTTAGGTTTTTCTTCAAACCATGAAGAGGATGCTTTCACAATCCACTCCACACCTTTAATGGCCCCGTAAACGAGAACACCAAAGATGAAAAGCCAAAGAAACCACCTTTTCTTCCCCCAGAGCCAATTAAAAACCGAACAGATTATTGCGAAAAGTGTGACGAATGGCCACGAGACTACACCCCAAATTACTAGCCAGAACTTTTTCATTTTTTTCCTTCTACTTTTGTGTTTTCAGACAACTTTCGGTGTTTCTGCACCTGCAGAACACCCCTGAACTGGAAACCTTTGAAGTAGGACAGTAGAATTAAGAAATTAGAAATTAATTA
>CAYZZT010000018.1:0-13917 GCA_964483025.1 uncultured Candidatus Saccharibacteria bacterium
GTCGAGCCGAGGTATGACGAAAAGATTTTTCAGTAGAAAAATACTTTTGGGCGAGTCGGGGTCGCGAGATTTTTCACCAGAAAAATACTTGTGACTGAAGGCACCGCTCTTGAAAAGCGGAATCTATGAAAGTGGATTGTGAGTTCGAATCTCACCTCCTCCGCAAATAACAAAGAAAGACAGCTGGCTAGCTGTCTGATTTGTTTTATTTGCGAGAAGGAGGTGAGGTTCGAAAGGCGGAGCGGGACCCGGATTAGCAAATCTGGGAGCGAGCCAGGGCTGTGAAAATTTTGGTTTGACGAAACCAAAATTATTCCTAGCCGAATCTCACCTCCTCCGCAGTGTAATTAATTTTCTCACCTCCTCCCCATAAAAAAAGAGCGAACCGAAATCCGCTCTCAATAGTCATCCATATGGCCAGCATGTTTAAACCCCCTTTGCATCTCTCTTTCATGATGCAGAGCGCATCCAAGGTTTCTTCGCTTGCGCCATAAAGTTAAAGTCCAATCATGCTCAGCATCTTCAGGATCAGGCTTATTCTTTTCCCCTTTTATTTTTTTCTGTCGGGGTTTGGTGCTTCTGGTTTTCTTTTGTATTTCTCCTCCCAGAAGCTGTTCAGCTTTTTTCTTTTTTTTGGCAAGAACGCCTCGTCGAGAAAGCTCCTTTGCAATATTAGTGCTTGCAACTCCATATTCTTCTGCAACACTATGGATAGCATCAAGCATCGAAATTCCCTGATACTTCGAAACATCTCTGGCTCTGGAGGCCAGCGCTTGAATTGAAGGTAACATAGTTTTCTCCTTTCTTTTCCTTTTTCATTACACCATAATATAAAAAATTATGCAATTAATTTTATAAAGCTAAAATATGTAAATAATATTTTTGCTGTATAATAAATATATGAAAAATGATCCACTTAAAAAGTTTGAAGATGTTACAAGAGGCCTACATGATGGCATGGGTAAAATTACTCAGCCGGTATTAAAAAGATATCCATTATTATTTGCCTTTCTAATTACTTTTAGTGCTGCATCAATTATTCGTGGTTTTGAAGTTTTTACTGAACAAATTGAAATATTTGAAAAACATCCAACCTTACTAATTTTAATTGGTGCCGTTTCTCTCGCTTTAACTGGTTCTCTTTATAAAGCTCTAGAAAAATTGGAATAGTTTTTTATAAAAACACCCCCGTCGCAAATTGCAACGGGGGGTGGGTGAGTGTGGCGAGATGGGCTAGGCAGCCAGTTCACGGATGAACTTAATATTTCCGCGTCTGATTGCGGCTCGACCATCTTCGGTCAACTTGAATTTGGAGCGTAAGACATTTCCTTCTCCCGAAAAGAAGGCAACCTTCTTATCGATGATTCGAGTTGCGGGGAGGTGACGCTTGTAGACTTTGGGTCCTTTGGGGACTTCGGCATTTGGTGTCAGCTTTTTCGGAGCACCACCATCGCCACGGATAAGCGGGAAACTGGTGATTTTTTCTGGCGTAGTCGAGTTATTCTCGGGCCCTTTGATTGGATCGAAAACGCCAAAGACCTGGAGAATGAGAATGATGACGCCGATGGTTCCGAACAGAAGCATGAGTTTGCTGGTGATATCCATAGTGGTGTTTGATGGTTTGATTTTCAGATCACCCTCCTTATTCACACTCTTTGAAAGAGCAGAGCTTGGAAAGTGGGTAAATGGCTCATCGTATAGATAAATCTATATTTTAAGCCATTTACTCACCTCCAAAGCTATCTTTTTAACTACCATATATTATAGCACCGTGTGGCCATATTGTCAAGCATTTTTGTCATTCCCGCGGAGGCGGGAATCCATGTTAATTCGGATTTCTCAGACTGTGAAGTCGGGATGGGACCCGACTGCAAGGACGGAGGCTGACGAGCCGAGTCGTGGCCAGAAGATTTTTCACCAGAAAAATACTTGTGGATTCCCGCCTCCGCGGGAATGACAGAATGGGATGATTTGTTGGGGATATACTACAAAAACAACAAATCCTTATCCAAATCATCAGAATCTGTTCCAAGCCTTCCATTTTTTAATGCTTTTTGGGTTGAAGCTAAATAGACCATATTTTTCCCAAATTTATTTTCTAAAAAATCAATTTGATTGTGTATTAATTCAAATTTTTCCACTTTATCAGAATTTCCAAAAAGATCTTTCTGAACTGGTTGATTTGGAATTAAATTTTGCAAAGTGATTCCTGTTGTGCGATACAAAATATTTTTTTTATAAATATCTTTAAATTTTTCATAAACTAAAGAAATTATAATTTCAGGAGAACTTGATGGAGAGGGAAGTAAAATTGAACATTCAGAAATAACAAAATCTTTTGTTTTTAAAAAGAAGGAAATCTTTTTTGGAACAAGTTTGTAATGTCTGGCTTTTGCACAAGCCCCCTCAATATTTTTTGAAAGCTCTGAAAGCAGGAAAACTTTGTCATTTGTAGATGGGTAAAAAGACCTAGTTTTCTGAATTGATGAATAAACAGTTTTTAAGTTAGGGTCTATTTCTAAAATTCTTTCACTTTGTAATTCTCGCCAAATTGTTTCGTATGGACTTGATAAATTTTCATTTATCCATGCCAAATTTTTTTCTGTGAAATCACCTGCAGTTTTTATATTTTTATTTTTTAAAAATTCGGAAGTTTTGGGCCCAATACCCCAGATTTTTTCAATAGGGAATTTTGCTAAAAAATCTGGAGCAGTTTCAGGAAGAATTATTGTAAAACCATTTGGTTTTACCCACTTGCTTGCTACCTTTGCAAGAACCTTTGTTGGAGCGAGGCCAATAGATACAGACAAATTAAGCTCTTCCTTTATTTCTTTTTTAATACAAAGTGCAATTTGTTCGTATGTTATTTTAAGTGTTCTGTTGAGTCCTGTGAGATCAGCAAAACATTCATCAATACTATATTCTTCTACATCATCGGCATATCTTCGAACAATTTCAAACATCTGGTTTGAGTATTTTACATAAGCTTTGTAATCACCGGGGAGGATTATGACAGTGGGGAAGTCTTTTTTTATTTTAAATATTGGCATACCGCGAATAATACCAAGCGCCTTCGCTTCATATGATAGTGCGGAGACTATTCCTCTTTCCTCTCCTGTCACCACAGGCAGGCCTTTTAATTTTGGATTCTTGGCAACTTCAACGCCGACAAAAAAAGCATCTCCATCAATATGAAGAAGGGTTTTTATTTTATGTTTGGAGTTTTGGCTTATTTTATCCACCCTTATATTATAAGTGAACAATCGTTCACTGGCTAGCAAAGTTATCCACAATATTTTTTTGTATGGGTTATAATTAAAGTAAAGGTCCCGAGACTGCTCCTTCCATTGTAAATCAATTGATAAATTTCATTAAGATTGAATATTTATCCTTATCATTCTAATTAAATAAATGATATGTTAATAGCAATTGCAATAGTATTAATTATTCTTTGGTTATTTGGTCTCCTAATTTCCTACACACTTAATGGGCTTATTCATATTCTTCCTGTGGTAGCAGTTATCCTAATTTTTAGAAGATTAATAAAGGGCGGTCAAGAGTCTGTGACTTAATTTTTATATTTTGATATAGAAGATATCAAAAGTTTATCTTTTTAATATATTTTCATATTTCATTTTTCTGATATACTTACCTGCGGTTAAATAGGAAGGAGTACATTGTGATACCACAAGAAGAAAATGAAACAAGAAAAAGAAATCCAAAAAAAACACCTCGTTTTGATCTACCGAGATATTTAATAGATCAAGCCAGGGATTCACTTTCTGAATTGAATATTCACGCAACATGCGTGGAGCACGAATGCAGTAGGGAATATGTGCTTGAGCATCCAGATTTATTGATAAAGCACTATAACGAAAACGGTGGAGCGAAAAATTATGAGAAATATCGTAGTCGGTATGTGAGCGTTTGTGAATATTCAGAGAGTTGCCGATTTGGAAGTGATTGCGAACTGGCACTTACACAGACAGATTATCTCAAATGTCCATTACGGAAGATGAATGAACGTTGTCGTCGCGGTTGCAAACTTGCCTTAAATGGTCATGACACTAATACCATCCCGCACGGAGAATTTGCTTATGTAATCTAAATTTAAAAGCCAGTAAACCCTCGTGGTTTACTGGCTATTTTTCTTTTAATTTTTTTAATATAAAAATTAACTTAAAAGCATTCCAATAATTCCTACAATTATTAAAAATGAAACACATGGAATAAAAACTCCCTTAAGAATTTTCCTTTCTTGGTTTTTTACTCCTAATACTGCTTGAGCAGCTAGCATATCAGATAATGCTATCATATTTCCGGCCGATGCACCCACAACAGCCAAGGAGAGCATAAGTGCAACATTGTATCCTAAGAAAACAGAAGCAGTATTAAAGAAATTTCCAAACATAATATTTGAAACTGTGGCGCTACCTGTTATGAAACTACCAAAAGCACTAATAAATGGTGCAAAAAATGGTAAAAATGAAGTTTCGAAAACCTTAGCCACAAGAGTGATTGCAGCGGGAAGGCCTGAATAGTTTTGGCCCGAATTTATCATTAATTGCACCAAAACAGACATTGAAAGAATTACAAAAAATGGATTAAGTGCTCCTGTAAATGCTTTAGTTGCTAGAGGAATAATTACTTCCTTTTTACTTTTCCAAATAAGTGCCACAAATATTCCAGCTAAAATAAATGCAAACCCAGGGTTAAACAAGTTGAACATATGAGAAAATCCCAGGGGTATATTTATCCCCATGTTACCAATTAATATTTTACCTAAAACAAGAAATAGGATTAGTATTCCGTATGGCAAAAAAGCTCGAGTTGCAGACATTGAACTTGTGAGTTTTTCTGTATCTTTTAAAGAAATTTTTTCTTTTGGAACAAAAAGACCAAGTTTTGTTGTTATTAGTACAAGAATTACTCCCACAATTGAACCAATTATTGTTGGAAATTCCTGACCTAAAGATACAGCAAAAACTGAAGGGACAACAAAAGCAATTCCTGCCCAAATAGCAAATGGTAATCCATCTAAAAATTCTGTTTTACGATTTTCTCGTCCCGCTGTTATAATCCAGAGCATAAATACTGGAATAATAAAACCTGCACAATTTATGAGTGCTGATAGAAGTGGAACTCCCGCTGTGTCTAATCCTGCAAATCCAACTCGAATTGGTGTACCCACCGCCCCAAAAACAACAGCAGCACTATTACCCAAAAGTGCAATTACTAATGCTCTGATGGGAGAAAGGCCGAGGCCGACAAGCAGAGGTGCCACTATAGCGACCGGGGTCCCAAAACCAGCAGTGCCTTCTATGAAAGCTTCAAAAAGCCATGCCAATAAAATAATTTGAAGGCGATAGTCTTTTGAAAAATGTTCCAAATAATATGAAATATTTTTTATAATTTTAAGCTCTTCAAGTAATGTTAGGAAAAAAATCGCCCCTAGAATAATAATAAAAATATCAAATGCAATGAAAAAGCCCTTGCCAAAAGAAATTAAAAGAAGAGCAGGAAAAATCGCCCAATAAAAAATTGCAAAAAGAGTAAAAATAATAAGTGTAACTATTGAAGCTTTCAATAAAGTAGTTTCTCCCCAAAGAAGTATAATTATGAAAACCAGAAAAGGAAAAATAGAAAGAAAAATAGGTAAGTTTGATAGTAAAAAGTCCATCACAAAATCATATCATAATTGGGCCTGTTTGGGCAGAATATTTGCGTGATTAGTGATTATCAGTAACTTTTAATTTGAAAGCCCGATATTAAAAGTTAAGCGTCCAAACTTAAATACGCATAAGAAACTAGTGAATTTGAGTTATTTAAAAGTATTTTTCATTAATAATTGTCAAATAGCAGTGAAAAACTATTTTGTTTAAATACATAATGTTTATTTAATAAAAATTAAATCTACGGAGGTCTGACCTCCGGTATTAGGTTCGAGCCCTGGATCAGGGGTCCCTCCCTCTAAAATTGAGGTTTCGTCAAACCTCAATTTTCTGGGCACCGGTTTGTCGACAAGCTGTACTCAGCTCGTATACCGACAAACCGTTCGAGCCCTGGCCGAAAGCAAAACCCTTTGCTTTCTTCGTGGAGCAAAAAAAACTGCAACATTGCTGTGCAGTTTTTCTTTTTGCTCGACGTTGTGCGCGAGGTAATAACCTTTTGGAAGACCAATAAAGAGCGCATTTATATCCCGAATTATAGGGATGGAGTGTTTAAGATTACACAGCCGACAGAGAGGGAGATGGAGGAGTTTAGTTACTAAACAAAAGAGTATATTTGTTATTGACTTACTTTTTTATATAGTATATCATTCAAATATGCGTTTGAATGAATTAGCAAAACTTATGCGTACAGCCGGAGATGAAAGCAGGCTTAAAATCCTGTGTATTATATTTGGAAAGAAAAAAGTATGCGTATCAGATATGGCGGAAGAATTGAATATGAGTGTGGCTATTGTGTCTCATCATCTTCAGGTTATGTCTAAACAAGGATTGGTGGTACCAATTCGAGAGGGAAAAAAGATTTGTTATGAGCTTCCAAAGGATAAGTTTGTAATGGATTTGAAGAAGTTTGTATGTAAATACAAATAGGAATCAATTTATTAGTAGATATTTAATAATTAATATAAGAATATGAATACAAAAAATCACAAAGTAATAGTTTACTCAACACCTACTTGCCCCTACTGCGTATATGCAAAAGAATATTTTAAAGAAAATAACGTTCCTTTTGAAGACGTTGATGTAACAAAGGATAGAGCTAATGCCCAAGAGATGGTCACAAAGAGTGGTCAAATGGGCGTGCCTGTTATTGATATTGACGGGAATATTTTAGTAGGTTTCCAGCCAGAGGCCTTTGAACAACTTTTAAAATAAATTGAAAGAAAAAGAACTTTCGTATTGTATTAGAGGTGAAAGGCTGAAAGAAACAAACTCAATCTTTCTTTTATTAATTTAATCAATATAAAAGTTATGAAAAAAACAACATTAGGTTTAGGGGCATTAGCACTTGTATTGGGAGTAACAGCTATTTCTGCTGGTTCAGCCCTTGCATACAGAGGTGATCCGAAAGTTCAGGGTCCAAATTACTCAACAGAACGTCATACAGCAATGACAAAGGCGTTCGAGAACAAGGACTACACTGCATGGAAAAATCTTATGCAGAATAGAGGTATAGCATCAAAAGTTATCACCGAGGCAAATTTTGCAAAGTTTGTAGAGGCTCACAACCTTGCCTTACAAGGTAAAACCGTCGAGGCACAAAAGATTCGCCAAGAACTTGGACTAGGTTTACAAAATGGGTCAGGTAGAAATGGCGGCGGAATGATGGGTGGTATGGGAATGGGCAGAAATTTCAATCGTTAATAATATAAATTGAACATCACTCCGGCATTCGTCGGAGTTTGATGTATAAGCTTGGAATATAGGATAAAATACACGTATGAGCGAAACTCTAAAATTAACCGATGAAGAAATAGTAGAAAAAGTTCGCTCAAACGATCGGGACCTTTATGCTGTGATTATTGATAGATATAAAAATAAGCTTCTCCGATATGCCACAAATCTTGTGTATGATAATGATAAAGCAAGTCATATTGTGCAGGATTCACTGGTAAAAGCATATATAAATCTCAATGGTTTTGATATTAAAAAGAAATTCTCGAGTTGGATATATCGCATTGTCCATAATGAAGCGATGAATACATTGAAGAAATATAAAAGTGAAGTGCCAATGCTAGAAGACTTTGATTTTGAAAGTGAACAGGACATTACAAAAGAATTCGAACAAAAAGAGACCGCAATACAGGTAGATAAATGTTTAAAATCAATACCTCTCATATATTCTGAACCGCTGAGTTTGTATTATTTAGATGAAAAGTCGTATGAAGAGATAAGTGATATTCTGAGGATTCCGATGGGTACGGTCGCAATACGAATAAGTCGAGCAAAGAAATTAATGAAACATATATGTCAAAAGAATTAAAAAATATAACCGACAATATCATGGATCAAATCCATGATAAGAAAATAAAGATGCGACCGAGGATATATTTTGTCTTAGGTTCAATACTTACCTTTGTCGGGTTGGTCTCATCGGTTGTTATCTCGATCTTTTTGTTTGGCCTTATGCGATTTTCTTTACGTTCGCATGGACCTATGGCAAGTTATAGGCTCGATCAAATACTATCTAGTTTCCCTTGGTGGGCTCCCATACTAGCCATTGTTGGATTGGTTGTTGGTATTTGGCTACTTCGAAAATACGAGTTCTCATTTAAGGTAAATTTCAAGGTGATCATTATTGGGTTTATTTTTGCAGTAATTGTTGGTGGATGGATTATAGATAGTATCGGCTTAAATGACGTTTTAATCCGTCGTGGCCCAATGCAAGGTATGATGCGACAATATATGCAGGAGAATAATATTCAAGATGGATATGGTAATGGTCAGGGGTGGAGGAGGAATAGATAGAAGGTAACCAGAGTCGGGCTCTCGGTAGGGACCATTAAAAAATTAGCAATTTGTACAAAATTGTGGTATAATTGGACGATGAAAAACATCGATGAAGCTAGTAAAGAGCGTGCAATTGGGCTTTTTGATAGTAAAGATATTCAAAATTTTGAAATAGGCACAACTCACGGTTTACAACAAATCCACTCCTATCTTTTTGGAGATCTTTATGATTTTGCTGGAAAAGTTCGAGATAAGGATATAAGCAAAGGTGGTTTTCGTTTTGCTTCACATCTTTATTTAAAAGAAATTTTGAAAAAGATAGATGAAATGACAGAAATAAATTTTGAAGACATTGTCAAAAAGTATGTTGAGATGAATATCGCACACCCTTTTATGGAAGGCAACGGGCGCAGTATGCGGATCTGGCTTGATTTAATGTTCAAAAAAAATATAAAAAAGTGCGTGGATTGGGCCTCTGTGGATAAAATGGATTATTTAAACGCAATGCAAAGAAGCCCTGTAAATGATCTAGAAATTCGCGAACTGTTGCGAGGAGCTTTGACGGACAAAATTCTCGACCGTGAAGTTTTCATAAAAGGCATTGAACAATCCTATTATTATGAAGAGGAAGATTTTTATAAGGGAAAATAATAAGGGTATAAAAAGTATAAATAGATAGCTGTCTTAGCTACTTGCTTTTCCCCATTCTGTCCAGTATAATAGCTGTACTGGACAAAAAAGACGTATTCTGTCCAATACAACATAAATATTATGCTTAAAAAGATAGTTTCGGACCAAAAATTACAAAAAGAGCAGTTACTGACTCTGGAGTACATAGATCGAGATCAAGAGCCATTTGCTAAAAAATGGTTGGATTCGACTTTGATAAAAGTGGTTCTTGGCCCTCGTCGTGCTGGGAAATCAGTATTCTCTCTCGAGCTTTTGAAAGATCGACCTTTTATGTATTTCAATTTCGATGATGAAATATTGTCAAGCACGGGTGGAATATCTACGGATGAACTGATGAAAGAATTGCATGCGGCGTACGGACCAATAAAAACTATTCTTTTTGATGAAATACAAAATCTTCCAAACTGGGAACTTTTTGCCAACAGGTTACATCGTGCTGGGTACAATCTTGTACTGACAGGATCAAACGCCCAACTTCTTTCAAAAGAACTTGCAACTCACCTTACGGGCAGACATATACCGATAGAAATTCTCCCATTTAATTTCAATGAATTTCTTCGAGCAAAAAAGGTTGTGACAAATCATGAGTATAGCTCTTTGCCACAATATCGTGGAGAGTTATTGAACCTCATGGAAAATTATCTTATAAAGGGTGGGTTTCCTGAAGTCGTAGTGAGTAATGTAGACACAAGAGATTATCTAGGAGTACTCTTCGACTCTTTGCTTTTTAAAGATGTGGTTAAAAGACATAAGATACGATTTTCTACTGTCATAGCTAGCCTTGCAACACATCTCATAAACAATTTTTCTAATCTCTACACAGTTAGAAAACTACTTGATATTTTGAATTTAAAGAGTGCTTCTACTACAGAAAAATACATAACATATCTTGAGGAAGCCTATCTTATATTTTCAATGCTTCGATATTCGCCAAAGTCAGTAGAGCGTATACGATCCCCCCGAAAAGTCTACGCTGTTGATAATGGTTTTGTCCTTGCAAAAGCTGTTCAACACTCACCAGATAAAGGCAAACTTATGGAAAACCTTGTTTTTATAGAACTTGTCAAACGGGGTAATAAGCCAAATCGTGAATTATTTTACTATAAGACTCGCAATGATAGAGAAATAGATTTCTTGCTTATGAAAGGACATGTAGTGACCGAACTCGTGCAAGTGTGTTTTGAATCAATAAATTTAGAAGTTGAACAGAGAGAAATAAAAGCGTTAGTAGAAGCAAGTGGTGAATTGAATGTCAAAACACTCACAGTGCTTACCTGGGATGAGAAGCGGGAGGTAGAAAAAGACGGTCTGACGATTTTCTTTAAACCACTACACGAATGGCTACTTGAGAAAAACAAAGAAAATTAATTATTATGAATCCCGTTGCAAATCAAAACAAAATAGAAAACTACATCCGGTGTAAAAAATGCGGTGATGAGATCCATTCTAATACTCACAAGAAAATGACCCCATGCAAATGCGGTGCTATTGAGGTTGATGGGTGTGAGGATTATGTGAGAGTGACTGGGAAAGAGGAGGATTATGAAGAGATTAAGAGGGTACCAGAGCCTTGCTCTCGGAAAATAAAAGCGTGTTCTAATTAATATTTTTTGGTTTGACAATTTATTTGTGGAGCAAAAATAAATACCTACTTTCGTAAGTGTTTTATTTTTGCTCGACGTTGTGCGCGAGGTAATAACCTTTTGGAAGACCAATAAAGAGCACATTTATATCCCGAATTATAGGGATGGATTGTTTAAGATTACACAGCCGACAGCTGAAGAAATGGCTAGTTTTCGTTAGTCCTTACTCCACCATCTACCAAACCTGCCGATAAGTAATACAAATATTCCGATGAAAGCTAGAGAAAATCCAAGACCTGAATATGGATCATTAAAACCCTGTCCTGGAAAATGATTAGCAAATAAGGATAAACCGCTAACGATCATCAAAATACCAATGAGTATAACTACCTTCCATTTCTTTGTTGAATGTCTGCTATTTTGAATGGTTACCTTGTGATTACCACCACCAAAGCCCATCCACCCAAGAATAATGGTCCCGATTATCATTGCTGATACTTGTATAAAAAATTCACTCATACCAGAACATTATTCCTAGATTAACAAAAAGTAAAGAATCGATTGACTTCATATCAGCTTCGATCAATGATCTGAGTATGAAAAGTAAGACAGAGAAATTTCCAAAACACGCCTGTCAGTTTTGTGGCTGTGACCGTAAGTTTGTAGAAACAATTATCGATGATGAGTTTATTTGGAATGAAAAAGAGAATATGTATCAACCAAATGGATTCACTGATGCTTTTGAACATACAGGATTTGCATACTGCCCAGAGTGCAAGGAACAATGGACTGGATTATAAAAACTAGTGAATAGAGGGTAAAAACAGGGGTCCATTCACTGGTTTTAACCTAAATTCGGTGAATTTGACACTATTGTTGATTTTGGTGAAATATGCTAATATTGTTACCAGAAAGGGATTTAAACACCCCTTTCAGTAACTAAATGGATAAAATACCAACAAAAGGCGAATATTTAGAGGTCTTATTGAGATCTACAAAAACCATCTTTTCTACAAAAGATGCGGCTTTATTGTGGAATGAGAATGATAACAAGATAGTTACTGACAGATTAAAGAAATATGTAAACGCTGGGAAATTGGTTAGACCTTACAGAGGATTATATGCAAAAGATACAAACTATGATCGCTTTGAATTAGCTACTCGTATCTACACACCTTCATACATTAGTTTCGAAACTGTCTTAACAAGAGAGGGTGTGAATTTTCAATACTACGGAAATATCTTTGTCGCCTCATATGTGAATAGAGAAATCAATGTTGGTGATCAGAAAATTACATTTGTACGCACAAAAGATTATGTTTTGAGTAATACAACTGGCATTGAGCATAAGGATGGCTATGCGATAGCTACGCGCGAGCGTGCATTTTTGGACCGAGTTTATGTATCAAAGGATTATCACTTTGATAACTTGCGTTCATTAGACTGGAATAAGGTAATGGAAATATTACCTATTTACAATAACAAGCGTTTAGAAAAGAAAATAAAAGAATATCAAAAAGCTATATGACATTAGATTTCTCAAAACACAAAAATATTTTATTACAGATTTTAAAGGATATATATTCTGATACCTCTATATCTCCATACTTAGGATTTAAAGGTGGTACTGCTGCAATGATGTTTTATGATTTACCTCGACCATCAGTCGACTTAGATTTTGATTTGTTAGATGAGACAAAAGAAAATGAGGTCTTTGAAAAGATAAATAAGATTGTAAGTAATTACGGCAAAATTA
This sequence comes from uncultured Candidatus Saccharibacteria bacterium, assembly GCA_964483025.1. GTDB lineage: Bacteria > Patescibacteriota > Minisyncoccia > Phycocordibacterales > CAIZIN01 > CAIZIN01. The sequence goes on from CAYZZT010000018.1 coordinate 12,489, forward strand.
CCGATTCATACATTCAGCGATTCAATCTAAGAAACGTGGTCTCCTATGAGGCTGGCGCACAAAACATAAAAATTGAAGTTAATCGTCGTCAGTTCGGTTCTAAATATGTGATGAAAACATATCTTGGTATTTCTATGCTTGTAATGGTGAAAGAGGATATGTTTGCGCATAAGTTGATGGCTATGCTTGAGCGAATTGGTAAAACAAGCCGTGATATTTTTGATGTAGAGTATTTTGCTAAGAATGGTTGGCCTATCAATCGCAAAATTGTAGAAGAAAGATCGGGGGTTTCTTATAAGCAAGCATTAGAAAAATGTATCACAATGTTGGAATCTATGGATAACAAACATATTTTGGATGGACTTGGCGAATTGCTTGCTGATTCACAGAAAGATTCTGCACGTGTTAAATTGAAATCGGATACCATTTTTCAATTGAAATTAATGCATAGTAACGAAAAATAACCCTATATTATTAGGGCTATTTTGCTCGCTCCACTTGATAGAGGACATTAGCCTGTCCGGTCAGGGAACTTGTTTGGTGTCTATTGGCTAGAAAGAGCTTGAATTTGATTAACGCAGTTTTGCGAAGCTGTCTTGTCTGAAATTAGTAAACAGGCTTTAGTATCTTTATTAAAACGGGCAATATCAAAATAACACCCACTCTTATCAAACTCTGTAATATCCAAACATAAACTAGGGTTGTTTGTAGCTTGAGCAACAGACATAATGCAATAGTCCCTCACACTAATATCTATTATATCTTTGCAATCATTAGAGTTTTTGCTATATGTTCCTGATAGCTCCAGCAAACAAATATCTTTTGTGCCAAAATACCCCTTCCAATCCTTGCAGGACCCTCTAAAAATATCATTTTTTGTTAGTGTCTTTTCTGTAGTGTTTATTTTTACAGTTTCTTTTCAAATGTTTGGGGTTTCTTGAGAGCTGTCGGCTTTAAAATTTTCTGTTGCAGATTCGTTTTCGGTACTTTTTTTAGTGGTAGTTGAATTTTCTTGGAAAACATTAACTTTACTCTCGGATTGAATTTTTTGAGTAGTAATATATGTCCATCCCCCAATTCCTAATAATGCTAAAACTGAAATTGATATTAATAAAGGAATCACAAAACCTTTTTGAGAATTTTTCATATAAGAATTGTAGCAGATTTAATTTGTTTTGTAATGGGTTTGGTGCGGTAAAACAAGAGTGCCAAGGCCTCGACTTGGCACCATTAAAGAAAAGTCCATATAAAAGAAAAGGGGGCCTTAGGTAGTTAACCGTTCGGGCCCCTTTTCATATTGATACTGTAATTGTAGCAAATACACACAAAAAATCAAGTAGTTTGGGCGAATTCTCCTTTGAAATGCAACGAAGCTGTTTGGTGGGGTAATAAAAAGACCCTAAGAGAATTGCTCTTTCGGGTCATTAAA
>CAYZZT010000019.1:0-13588 GCA_964483025.1 uncultured Candidatus Saccharibacteria bacterium
TTTGGGAGGGGGTTTTGAGGCTGACGAGCCGAAAACTTCAGGATTTTTTAAGCTTCAAAAAATCCGTACCCGAGGAAAGTTATAGCGAGAAAGAGGTTGGGTTTTGATATTAGTCAGATAACATCAAATTAAATACGGACTTGGATCCCCGCATTCGCGAGGATGACAGAGGGATATGAATTCAGAATGGATCCTCGCATTTGCAAGGATGACAGAAATGCAGGGATGGCAATGTGGATGCGAGACTGGATTCCCGTCTTCACGGGAATGACAGAGGAAAAAAGGATGACAAACAAAAATGAAACATTCGATACATCGAATGTTTCATTTTTTCATTTATAACCTTTATACCTTTATCTTTAAATAATCCTTTAACCCATCAATCGCTACTCTCTCCTGCTCTCCTGTATCTCTATCGCGTACTGTAACCATATTATCTTTTTCGACAGTATCGAAATCAATTGTCACACAGAAAGGTGTTCCAATTTCATCCTGTCTTCGATATCTCTTTCCAATATTTCCATTATCATCAAATGCAACTCGCCCAAATTCTTTTCGAAGCGACATATATACTTCCCTCGCCTTCTCTACAAGCTGTGGCTTATTTTTCAAAAGTGGAAATACAGCAACAAGTGTTGGTGCAACTTTTGGAGAAAGTTTTAAATAACACCTTGTCTCACCTCCAAGTTCATCTTCTGTATATGCACTCGTAAGCACAGCAAGAAGTGAACGCCCCACACCAAAAGAAGGTTCAATGCAATGTGCCAAAAATCTTTCTTTTGTTTCTTCTTCAAAATATGACAAATCAACTTTCGAAGATTCCGAATGACTCTTCAAATCGAAATCTGTCCTGTATGCGAGGCCATATAATTCTTTTCTGCCAAAAGGATAATCAAATTCGAAATCAATTGTTCGCTCTGAATAATGAGCTCGATCCTCTGGAGCAATTTCTAATTCATGAACCATATTTCTTGGTAAACCAATATCTTCTGTAAATGAAAGCATCTCCGCCCGAAACTCTTCAAAGGCCCCTTCCCAATTTTCTGGCTTCACAAAATATTCAATTTCCATTTGCTCGAATTCTCGAACACGAAAAATAAAATCCCGTGGTGCAATTTCATTTCGAAAAGCTTTCCCTATTTGTGCCATACCAAAAGGAAGTTTTGGATGAAATGAATCTATAACATTTTTAAAATTTACAAACATTCCCTGTGCAGTCTCGGGTCTCAAATATGAAATCGATGAATCATCTTCTATAGCCCCCATATGAGTCTTGAGCATAAGATTAAACTGCCTTGCATCACCCAGCGGATTTCCTTCAGGACTTTTTATATTATTTTCTTTTAAAGCCTTATCCATATCAGCCACCTTCATTCCTTTTGGATCAATATTATTTGCTAGAAGTATATGATCTACTCTGTATCGTTTTTTTGTCTTCAAATCTTCTACCAATGGATCAGCAAAGGTCGCCACATGCCCTGTAGCTTTCCACACGTCTTGATTCATAAGAATAGCAGCATCCATACCGTACATATCCTCCCTGTCGGTCACAAAGCGTTTCCACCACAAACCTTCAATATTGCGCTTCAAAGCAACTCCTAGTGGCCCATAATCCCAAGTACCAGCAAGACCTCCATATATTTCTGATCCTTGGTAAATAAAACCACGTCTCTTTGCTAGAGAAATAATTTTTTCCATTACATTTGATGCTGAATCCATATTATTTGTATTTTCTTTGTCAGTGCTCATTTTTTTATTTTTTTAATTAAAAACTATTATTTTTATTATTCCTACTTACACAAATATAAACTCCACTTTTTTCAGACTGGATTCCGGACCAAGTCCGGAATGACAAGAGGTGCGGGAATGACAATGCGGGATATATTTATTACTATTTTTACTATCTAAACCAAAAAAAGTCAAAAAACCTATGGCCTTACTCTATCATTACCCTCAATAAAACCAGAATCATTTACCAAACTAGTATTAAGAGGGCTTCTCTTATCAGACACTTGAGCATTTGAATAATTATCTTTACCAGTAAGAACTTGCTCTCCCAATAAATTTGGAATTGATTCTACTTGTGTAACACTTGGTTTCAATGTCACCTGAAAAGCAACTTCTCGCTTAGGTTTTGAAAATCCTGCTTCTGCAAACACACCACCCAAGTCCCACATCACATCACCAGTAACAGAATCATAAGAAATTTTTTCAGACAATGGAGAAATAATATTATTCCAAGAAACATACGCCGGTAATCTAGCTACTACTTTCGCGCCCGATACATCGTTTAAATTGTTTGTTACAGTCCACACAATTGTATAAGTCGTTTCATTCTCAGCTTTGGGTGGAACTGGGCCACTATTTTCTAACGGACCAGTGTAATACAAAGCCTTGGAAGCAAGGTGCAAACCGGTCGTAAGTTTTACCACTCTTGAAATTATTGAATTAATTTGCTCTTCCACATTGTCAACAGAAACTCGTTGTGCTTTTACACCTACATCCACTTTAAGTTGTAACGCCCCTTTTTTCATATTGCGTACAACAAAATTAAAAGAGAGTCTACCTTTGCCCCCCGGAGGTATCTCTTCAAGATTCGAAGTCTCTCTTTTATCCCATGTTATTGTATTTTGTGATGAATCAAAAAAACCATTACTAGAAACAGAGACAGTGGAAGGATCTAAAATACCTCCCGAAAAGACAGCAATAACTTCAGCGTTTGATAATGCCTCCTGTGTATTATTTATCCAGTCAATAACGGCATTAATTGTAGTCCCTTCAGGAGATGCATACTCATCATTTTTTGAATCATTTAATGTAAGTTCAACACCCATAAAAGATTTTTTTACAGAAATGATTTGAGAAGAGAGAGCAAGTATTGTTCCAATTTCTGTATCAAGAGAAGCAGAGGCATTCCCTAATGTAAATTTAAAATATCTATCCTCATTATTTTGTCCCTGCAAAGTACCAGATATTTTTATAGTACGAGTTTCTTTCGGAGAAAGTGTGCCTATTTTCCAAGTATCGTTTCCTAAAGACGCAGTAGGCACGGATTCTTTAAATACATATCCGAAAGGATATTCTGCTTTTAATAAAACTCCCTTCAATTCTTTGTCCGAGTTTGAAGTCACTGTAATTTCAAATGACGCCAACTGTCCAGAAGTAATTTCTTTCAAACCCTTTGTAACAATTGAAACAGGTGAAGAATTTAATACAATACTAAAAGTTTTTTCTTTTTGAAAAATTGCATTAGAGCCGGGGACACGATAGTCTATAGTTACTTTTATTTCTTGGGTACTACCTTCTTCTCCAAAAAGGATTGACTTAAAAATCTTGTGAGTAAACTGACCAGAACTAATATTTCCAATATTTGTTCTTTCACGTTTTAAATCAAGCTGTGTCTCTGAAGCTGTTTTTGTCCCGGGCGGATAATCAACAGCAACATCAACCAACTGCAAACCAACCTTATTTCTATTTTCAATTCCCACATCGATAGAAAGCTCCTGTCCCCCACCAATCTGAATCGGGCCACCAATAATAATATTTATATTATCAGCCGAAACACTATTTCCACCTTGTATAAAGACAAAAAATGCAATGGCTATACTTAATGCAAGAAAAATAAAAGAGCCTATTAAAAATTTATAAAAAGGATTTTTTGTTCTATGTGACATATTTTTTTGATTATTCAAACTATTCTCAATATCAGAACCCAGGTCATTAATCCACTCCTTTGGCGTTTCATAATTCTTTTCTTGTAATTCATGCTTCTTATACTCAGCTTCAACCGAGTTTGCACGAGAATAAAGTTTTGATTCGAGTTTTTCTAATTTGTGTTTATCTTCAATCATAACAACTCATATTATATCACAACTAATTAACCTTTCCGTTTGTCATTCCTGCGGAGGCAGGAATCCAGTCTGAAAATTCTGAACTTGGATCCCCGGGAGTACCCGAGGATGACACTCAAAAGAGAAATAACTTACTTAGCTATCGTATTATATCACAACTGGGAAGCTTTTAATGCGTTGTTTATTGAGTAAATTGCTTTTTCCTTATACGAAGATACGGATTCCAAATATTCGTTATTCCACTCAATTTTATCATCACAAAGCCCTACAAAAGCTTCCTTGTGAGAATACCCCAGAAAACACAACATTCTCAAAATAAAGAGCCATTCTAATGTTTTTATTGATTTTTTCGTATATTTTTTTGCTAGGGCATTTTCACAAATTGCTTCCATGTCATCAAAGATTAACGCCTCACAACCTTCTTCGGGTACAAGACGGCATAAAAGTGAAAGAATCCTAGCAATTACGATAAACACATTTTCTTTTTCTTCATAAATCTTTACATCTAACTCTTCCTCTCCGTGTGTCATCCTCGGGTACTCCCGGGTTGAGCTTGGGGTGGGACCCGTGCTCAAAGACGGAGACTGACGAGTCGAGTCGTGGCCAAGAGATTTTTCAGCAGAAAAATACTCGTGACTCAAGTCCGCATTTTCAGACTGTGAAGTCGGGATGGGACCCGACTGCAAGGACGGAGGCTGACGAGCCGAGTCGTGGCCAGAAGATTTTTCACCAGAAAAATACTTGTGGATTCCCGCCTTCGCGGGAATGACAGCACGGAGTGACATTAACTCAAAATAGATATTATAAATTGGTAACGCATTTGTAATACGCCAAATATCTTTCCCTTTTACTAAGGAAACTTCAATATATGAATACTCCTGAAGTGCATAACGAAGCTTAGAGTCCATCACTCGCACACTTTGTGCTTTAGCTTTAATCATACCAAACTCACGAGTAAAAAGAGTGACAAAATGATTCTTCTCGCCTGATGTTGAAACATCTAATACAAAAGCGTGCGTTGTGTGTTTATGATACATCTATAAAGATAATTCTAATTTTATTTTTTTATCCCCGATTATTATTTCTTCACCATCTTCCCCTTCAAAAGAAACAGAGAAAAGTGAAGCAGATTTTTCAAGCTGATTTTTATATTTTTCAATAAATACTTTTGTGGCATCATCACAAACAATAATAAGTTTTGGTTTATCTTTAGGTGTAAGGCCTTTTCTTTTTCGTAAATCTTGAATTGCACGCAAAAGCTCTCTATACTCCCCTTCTTCTTTTAATTCAGGAGTTATATTTGTGTCTAGCACTAAGATAGGTTCAATCGTTATATCAGAGACAATATTTTTTACATTCACTTCATCACGAATCAAAGAAGCATATTCATCATTTAAAACAATTTCTTCATCACCTTTCAGGGTTAAAGTTAAAAGTGGTTGCTTAACTTTTATCAATGCTTTCGATCGTGCTTCTAAAGCAAGAGAGACAATATTACGCACTTTCTCCATATCTTCGATTATTTTATTTTTTACAAAAATTCCTTTTATTTTTTCAGAAAAAGATTCACTTTCGTTTGGCCAAACAGTAAAGTGAACACTCTCTTCATCTTCATTCCCTCGAACACCTCTGTAAATTTCTTCTGCAATAAAAGGCATAAATGGAGCTGTAATTTGTGCAAATCGGAAAAGAATATAACGCAAAGTCACACAAGCCAAATCTTTATCTTCGCCATCTTCTTTCATTCGGTCTCTCGAACGTCTCAAATACCAGGTCGAAAGATCTTCCACAAAAGGCAGGACGGGTTTTAATGCTTGGTCAATTTCATACGCATCCATTGCTTTTGTCACACCCTCACAGAGCTCTCTTAGACGTTCAATAATCCATCTATCTAGAACGTTAGAACTATTATTTTTCATCGGAATACCACCCTCCCCCGCATTGTCATTCCAGCGAAGGCCGGAATCCAGTCCGAAAGAATCTGAAATAGAATTTGAATGCGAGACTGGATTCCGGACCAAGTCCGGAATGACAGAGGCGGGAGATTTATACATCTCATAAAATGAAAGAACATTTCTCATTCGAAGAATTATTTTTTTGTGAATTTCATCTACTTCTCTTTCGGCAAAATTTAAATCTTCAGAACGCATTAGTGGAGAAGAAAGCATGTAGAAACGTACAGCATCTACACCATATTTATCAAACATAAGTGCTGGATCTGGATAATTGTTTTTTGACTTTGACATTTTTTGCCCACCTTCTGCAAGTACTGTACCCGTAGTAATCACATTTTTAAATGCAATATTATCAAAAAGCATTGCCGAAATAGCGTGGGTGTAATAAAACCACGTTCTAGTTTGTGCAATATATTCTGCAATAAAATCTGCTGGAAAATGCGTTTTGAAAAAATCTTGATTTTCAAATGGATAATGAACTCCTGCATAAGGCATTGATGATGATTCAAACCAACAATCCAAAACTTCTGGAATTCTTTTCATCATCCCCTGCCCACTTGGAGCCGGATATGTAATTGCATCAATATATGGTCTATGAAAATCTAGTTCGTATAATGCATTGTGAGGAATCGGAGCAAAATCGAATTCTTTGTATTCAGCAGGCACAAGGAAATCTTTTTTCTCCTTCCATAATTCTTCTGCTTTTACCTTATCTGCTCCCATAGCAGTCGCACACAAAGCCCAAGCTAAACTCAAATGAGTAACAAAAAGAATATTTTCACCTGAATATTTTTTATCAATTTCATAAAGAAAATCTCCCGCTCTTCTTCTTAAATCATTATGTGACTCTCCTTCTGGTACCGGCTTTTCTAGCATTTCTTCAAATGATGAATAATACTCTTGATATGAAGAAAAATCTTTCATATCAAAAATACCCAAATTCATCTCTCCAATACGGGCATCATAAATAATCTCTTCCTTTGAAACACCATTTGCTTCAGCAATAATTTCTGCCGTTTCTTTTGTTCGCACAAAAGGTGAAGAAATAATTTTTGTAATCTTCTTATCGCTCAAACTCAAAGCAACCTTAAAAACATCATCTTTACCCTTTGGAGTTAGGTGGTGTGGATTATCAACTTTTGAGCTCAGAATATTTAAAATGTTCTGTTCTCCTTCCCCGTGTCGCATCACGAAATATTTATTCGTAGATTTTGTTCTACCTTTAATATCATCGAGTGAGCCCAGTACTTCGAGCTCTTTTGTTTCTGTGCCTTTCCAAATTGGAAGTGGTGTAGCCCAAAAACGATTCCTTGAAATATTCCAATCTGGAGCATTTTCCATCACATTTTTAAATCTTCCCTCTTTTAAATGTGAAGGTATCCAGTTTACTTTTTCATTTAATTTCAAAAACTTTTCTTTTGAAGATTGAACATTAATAAACCATGCAGGAATTGCATAATAATAAAGCGGAGTTTCACAACGATAACAATGTGGATACAAGTGAATTAATTTTTCCTTTTCAAAAAGTTTTCCATTATGAGCTAAATATTTAATTATTTCAATATCAGCACTTTGATGTTTATTTGGTTCTTCTTTTGTATCTGCTGGCTTCACAAGTTGCCCTGCAAAATCTATAACTTCTGGTTTAAATTTACCGGTGCCGTCTACATGATGAATAATCGGCAAATTATTTGTTTTTGCCAAACGTAAGTCGTCTTCACCAAAAGCAGGAGCTATATGCACAATACCAGTTCCATCAGTAGTTGTTACAAAATCTCCAGCATAAATTTTCCAGCCGTTTTCCTTGTTTTTTATTTCAATATCCTTGTAATAATCAAAAATAGGTTCATATGATTTTCCAATAAGTTCAGAACCTTTGAAGGTTCTAAGAATTTTAAAATTTGTTTTAAATACTTTTTCAACTAGCGTACTTGCCACAATATATGTGTTACCAGGAACCTCACCTTCGACTTCCACATAGTCCAAGTCTGGATTTATTGCCAAGGCAACATTTCCAGGCAGTGTCCAAGGCGTTGTTGTCCAAGCAAGAATATATGTATTCGCTCCCGTATTGCCATCCTCTCCTGCATTGTCATTCCCGCTCGCATTGTCATTCCGGCGGAGGCCGGAATCCAGTCTCGCACCCGTATTGTCATCCTCTCCCGTATTGTCATTCCCGCGAAGGCGGGAATCCAGTCTCGCATCTAAATTTGAATTCTGATTCTCTCGGACTGGATTCCGGACTAAATCCGGAATGACAGAAACATCGTTTATTAATTTAAATTTCACATACACCGAAATATCCGTAATATCCTTATAACTATTATCCATCGCGACCTCGGCATTAGAAAGCGGAGTCTCACACCTTGGACAATACATCAAAACTTTTACACTTTCATAAATTTTATCTTCACTATGAAGCTTTTTTAAACCCCACCATACAGACTCAATATATGAGTTGTCCATTGTTTTATATGAACCATCAAATTCAGTCCAACGAGCAAAACGCTCAATTGTTTTTTTCCATTCATCTACATAAGTAAGTACTTTACTTCTTGCGTGTTCATTAAATTTTTCAAGTCCAATTTCTTCAATTTGTTTTTTACCAGAAATTCCAAGATCTTTTTCAACAATGTTTTCAATTGGCAGGCCATGACAATCCCAACCCCACCTGCGAAGCACCTTAAAGCCCTTCATCGTCTGATAGCGAGGCACAGCGTCTTTTATGGCACTTGCGAGCAAATGACCGTAGTGAGGTGTTCCTGTGGCAAAAGGAGGTCCATCAAAAAATACGAATTCACCTTTAAAACCCCCCTCATGTGGGATTTCAACAGTTTTTTTAAAAGCTTCAATATCATTCCAAAATTTAAGTGTTTCTTCTTCTTTTAAAGCCGTCGGACTTTTGATTGGGTCATTTTCATTACTCATCATGCTATCGTACCAATTTTTTTGCATTTTGGGAATGAGCTTTTAGGCCCTAGGCGCTAGGCTCTAGCTAAAACACAACAAAGCCGTTCCCTTCGGGAACGGCTTTGTGTTATGTGTTAACGTATTTCATACGTCACCTGCACTGTTCTTGAATACTTGTTCTCTCCTGCTGGCAGTTGAGGCGCGGACACCGCATCTGCCCCACCCATACCAAAAGACTTATTCATCATTGGTATTCCATACCCTACTTCATTTTCGTTGAAGGCGACAATTCTTACGAGTCGCACACCCAAACCTTTTGCAATCGATTTTGCTTTAGCTTTTGCATTGTCAATTGCTTCATTTCTTGCCTGTGCAATGACATCATCTTCCTTATCAACTCCAAAAGTAGGCCCACTGATATTTGTTGCTCCAGCAGTTGTTGCATCTCCTACAATTTGTCCAACTTTAGAAACATCTCTAATCTTCACTTCAAAAGTTTGTGAGATTTCATATCCACGCAATACTTCTTTACCACTTGGGCAATTTGAAGGATAAATCGCTGGGCAAACAACTTGTGGATAATCATATTTTGGATACAAAGAATAATTTGTTGTCTTTATATCTTTCTCTGCGACTCCGTCTTTTTTCACTGCATCAAGAATTTTATTTGCAATATCTGTTGTTATTTTTTGAGCCTCAGCTGAAGTTTTAGCTTCTTTTGTTACTGAAAATGAAAATGTTGCAATATCTGGAATAGCAACTGCTTCTCCAGTTCCTGAAACTGTTATTGTATTTCTAGAATCAATACTTGAAGTATCTGTTTCTTTTAATTGATGAATTGTCGCCGAGCCAAGAAACAAGAACAACATAGCCACAACAGCCACTCCCAACCAAGTAAAATATTTGTTTTTTAATAGATCCATAAAATTAAAGGTTATCTGGTAACATTCCCATTATAGCATATTTCTCTTCTCCTCCCTCTGTCATCCTCGCGAATGCGGGGATCCAGGCTAACCCTAATTACAGTTCAACTTTAGTAACTGATTATTTTTTTGATATACCTTATTATCCACAGAACACGGACTTGGATCCCCGCATTCGCGAGGATGACAATGCAGGTGCCCGGTTATGCGCTGTGTGTTATTTGTTATGTGTTGCCCCGTGTGCATCACAAACATTCTCCAAAAGAGAAATAACCGTCATCGGTCCTACTCCGCCTGGCACAGGAGAAATTGCTTTCACGATTTTAGAAACTTTTTCAAAATCCACATCCCCCACCAAAATTCTCTGCCCTCTTTTTTCTTGTATTGTAATACCCACGTCTACCACAACCCGTCCTTTTTTTACATGTTTTGTAGTAATAAACTTTGGTTTACCAACAGCAACAATTAAAATATCTGCAAGTTTAGTTAACTCCTCCAATTTTTTTGTTTTACTATGACATTGGATCACCGTTGCCCCACATCTTTCAGCAAGTAAAGCTGTCGGCCTCCCCACCAAAAGCGAGCGTCCCACCACAGTAACTCTTTTTCCAAGTAACGAAACACCGTTTAAGGCGAGCAAAGAAATCACTCCTCGAGCAGTTGCAGGAATAAATGCAGTTGTATCTCCTGTCAAAATTTTACCCTGATTCAATGTTGTAAGACCATCAACATCTTTTGATGATAAAATCGTGTCAAGAATAATGCGAGGATTTAAATGTGCAGGTAAAGGCATTTGCACAATAATTCCATTTATATCTTTATTTAAATTAATATCTTTAATTTTTTCAATAATTTCTTCTTGTTTTATTTTTTCAGGAAATGAAAAAAGGTGTGTTTTAATGCCAAGCCTGTCAGCTGTTTTGATTTTTTGCTTTACATAAGTTTTAGAGTCTTCTCTTTCCCCCACCAAAATAATAGCGAGTTGTGGTACTTTTTTAAAAGATTTCACCCTCTTCAATAACTCACTTTCCTTTATTTTAGCCGTTTTTTTACCATCAAGTATTTTCATATCACTATACTATATTAAATATAGGTTTTTAGCCACAACCTGCCGTTTGTCATTCCGGCGGAGGCCGGAATCCAGTCTGAAAACGTAGACTTGGATCCCCGCATTCGCGAGGATGACATAAAATATAGTCGTGAACGTCACAAATATTTTTCTACTGAAAAATTTTCTGACCACACCTCGCGCCGTCGCGCTCCGGTCTTGCGCTCAGAAACTCTTCTGAGCTCACACTTCTTATTTTATGTCGATTTGTTTCGGATTTCGTGCTTCGAATTTCGGATTTTCACCACTGCAAGCGGTGCTGTTGCCCAAAATATCCCCAAACACCACCCGGCCAGTACATCACTTACCCAATGAGCATTCAAATAAACACGACTCAAACCAACTAAAATAATTACAATAATTGAAACAGCAAAATATAATCTTCTCTTTTTTCTATCAATAATCTTAAAAACAACATAAAAACAAAAACTCAAAAACAAAATTGTTGCCATATTTGTATGCCCACTCGGAAAAGAATAACCAGAATATGCCACCAGACTATTTTCAGGCCTTGCAACCTCTATTAAATTTTTTATTATTGTTTGAGTAAGTAACCCTCCCAGCAAAGCCATGGCTGTATAAAAACCTTGTTTCGTATAACCTTTCACAACAAGAAAAGCAATTAAAAAAACTGAACCGATAGATACAAATACTAAACTCCCAAGATCTGTAACAAAGAAAAATAACCAAACAAGAAAATCTGTTCTTGGTATATTTGCAATAAAATTATTTATATTTAAAAAATAACCATAATGAAAAGTAAAATATGTGAAAATAAATCCAAAGAAAGCTATTAAATTAAAATATATGTATCGCATTTAACGTAACATTGTATATGTAACAAAAACCAAAATTACCCCTATCAAAAATGCATCTACATTATGTTGAACTTTTTTATGTTCAGCTACAGCGCATCTAATATCTGTAACTAATTTTTTATGTGCCTCAAACTCGCACTTTTTATCTTTTGGTGAATGAATATGTAATGTCATAGGTATTGTACTATATTTTTTAAATTAGGGACAAAAAAACTCTGAATCGATTGTGGAAGTTTTCAGAGGGATTCATATTGTACACACAATTTCGAAAAGTTGTATGTGGATAAGTAACCAGACAGAACAAGAAAAAATATGTCAACGTAGTGGGAAGGATGATATTAAATAGGGTGGTACTCTATCCTACTGTGCTATAATGTATTGATAATGGAAACAGAAATATTAAAAAAATTACAAGAACAAGAGTCGAAAATAGAACAGATTTATATATCTGTTGAAAAAACAAGAAAATATTTTCAGTGGACAATGATAATTACAGTTGCGCTTGTTGTACTTCCACTCATAGGTTTGTTTTTTGCTATCCCCTCTTTTCTTTCTCAATATAATCAAATACAGACTCTAGGGATCTAACTTATAACCCCTAACAGATAACTTATAACAAAATAAAGCTTTTCCTTTGGAAAAGCCTTATTTTGTTATTCTGATTTTGAGTTACTTGTTATTAGTTATTGATTATTAGTTGACGATCTCAAACGTCTTCCTCCCAATAAGCTGACCACTCTCCGTCTCTATATCTACCCTCCAAAACCCTGGAAAGAGTGCTTCCCTAATTGAATACGTACGATATCCATCACTACGCCCACCATATATAGAAAGTTTTATACGCCCAACATCCTCCCATTTTTTCATCTTTTCGTTGTAATTATACCAAACATGAAAAACATTCGTGTTTAATTTTGCAGGAGAATAAATTGAACTAAAAAGATAAGCTTTTTCGCCTTTTTTTAAATGAAAAGTTTCGGTTGAATTAAAAAATGAAAAAAAAGTTTTTTCTTGTCCCCCCAAAAGAACATAGGCTCCATTTGGATTTTTTGTTACAGAAGTATAAAGACCAATTTCTTTGAGAGCGAGGGGTGCTGGTGGAATCATATTAGTAAAATATAAAATATTTATAATTATAAAAATTCCACCAATAATATAAATAAGCATATTTCTACTTTTCTTAATTTCATTCATTGTTACAAAATGAAGAATATAAATAAATAAAGAAATTAAAACTAGACTTAAAAGTCCGCTTAATATAAATACCCAATCTCCTATTTTCTTTAGCAATATAGGCATTAAAAGAATACAAAAAGAAAAAATTGCCATAAAATACACCCCAATTTGGACACTAAAACGAATGTAGTGTTTTTTGAAAAATTCATTACCTAAAAGATAAGCTAGGATAACGAGAAGAAATGGCCAGCTAGCAGAGAAAGTAGCACTACGAGCATAAAAAACAAAAGATGCACTAAAACATCCTCCGAGAACAAACTGCATTACAAAAAGAAACCATGGACGAGCTTTTTCTAGAAAAACTGTTTTAACTTTTCCTCCATCATAAAGATTTACACAAACAATACAGAGTCCAACAATGAAAAGATATGAAACCAATACTAATTTATCCCACAAAATATCTAGGCTTCGCAAAGTAAAATTGTCTAGGAAAAATCCAAAAACAAGCATTGCTGACGAAATATGATTTTCGTATTTCTTAAGAAAACTTTTGAGTTTGAACTTCATATAGAAATATTGTACCACAATTTTTAAAATTAGTCGGGAAAAGGTCTGGCCTTAAGCATTCAAAAGGCCAGACCTTAAAGAGACTAATTTTAAAAATTCCATCAATGGACTAAAGAGTATGAATAAGATAAACTCTCTACTATGTTAACCAAGGCGAAAATCAAACTTATAAAATCTCTCCACGAAAAAAAATACCGTAATGAATATGGTCTTTTCTTGGTAGAAGGAGAAAAAAGTGTAAAAGAATTATTGAAATCAGATTTTAAAATCAACTATATTC
>CAYZZT010000020.1:0-13063 GCA_964483025.1 uncultured Candidatus Saccharibacteria bacterium
GGATATAGGTGGGCTCTTTAGTCCTGGAAGCCTCTAGGGTGGCCTTCCTAGCTTCCAATGCATCACAAGGTGAAATAACCACCATTCGTGGAATCACGCGTGTGAGGGCAATATCTTCAATCGCCTGGTGAGTACCTCCATCTGGCCCCACAGACACCCCAGCATGAGAGCCAGCAATCTTTACAGACACATTGTTATAGCAAATAGTTGTTCGAATCTGTTCCCAATTTCTGCCCGGAGAAAACATTGCATAAGATGTTATAAAAGGAATTTTTCCCATCGATGCCAAACCAGATGCCGTACTCGCAAGATTTTGCTCAGCAATTCCCATTTGAATAAATCTCTTTGGAAATTTATTTCTAAACAAATGCATTTGTGTCGACTCTGTCAAGTCCGCACAAAGCCCCACAACTTTTTCATTTTCTTCACCAGCCAAAAGGAGGCCTTCTCCAAAACCGGTTCTTATCGGTTTCTGTTCACAATCCTTATCA
This sequence comes from uncultured Candidatus Saccharibacteria bacterium, assembly GCA_964483025.1. Classification (GTDB taxonomy): domain Bacteria; phylum Patescibacteriota; class Minisyncoccia; order Phycocordibacterales; family CAIZIN01; genus CAIZIN01. The sequence continues at coordinate 492 of CAYZZT010000020.1, forward strand.
AAGATTCTTCTATTCAGTTTTACATTTTTATTTATCATCTATTTTATGTTCTCAGTATTTCTCTACTCACTACCAACTACTCACTACCTACTCCCCCTTAATTCTCCCTCCCAAAGTTCTCAAAATCTCCAAAGCTTTCTCCCCCTCTTCTTTACTTGGTGGCTTCCCATGCCATTCTGGTTTTCTTTCAAACATTGGTACACCTTTCCCAGGAATAGTTAAGGCAATTATCACAGACGGTTTATTTTGAACATTTTTCGCCCTATCGATTGCTCCAATTATTTCTCTAAAATTATGTCCATCAATTTCTTGCACATGCCAATTGAAACTTTCCCATTTTTTATTTAAAGGTTCGAGTGGCATCACATCTTCCGTAAATCCATCTATTTGAATATTATTTCTATCCACAATCGCAATTAAATTTCCAAGTTTCTCTTTTCCGGCAAGCATTATGGCTTCCCAGTTTTGTCCTTCATCAAGTTCACCATCTCCCAAAGAACAATATATAAATCTTTCATACACTTCACCAAAATCAATTTTATCAGCGAGGGCCATACCAACTGCCTGTGAAAGCCCCGAACCAAGCGGACCAGAACTTGTTTCAAGTAAGGGTAGCCAATCTCGATGTGGATGGCCCTGAAGCCGTGAGCCAAATTTTCTTAAAGTTAAAAGTTCGTGTACAGGAAAATATCCCGAATGTGCCATCGATGCATAAAGCACGGGACAAATGTGGCCGTTTGAAAGAACAAACCTATCTCGCTCTTCCCAAAAAGGGTTATGCGGATCATGTTTTAAACTATGAAAATACAAAGCAGTAAAAACATCTGCCATACCAAGTGGCCCAGCAGTATGTCCCGAACCTGCTTCCATAAGCATTTCTATAATAGACTCGCGAATGGAATTCGCTTGTAACTCAAGAGATTTTATTTGAGCATCAGATAACATAATTATACATTAAGTATATCACGAAATTTTTTTACCGAATCTTTTGGCTCTAATTCTCCTTGAAAAATTGAATGCCCAGCGACAAACCTGTCTACTCCAGCATCAATTAAACTTTGCAAATTTTCAAAATCAACACCGCCATCAACTGCAATTATAATCTCTGGATATTTTTCTTTTATCTCCTTAACTTTTCCCAAAACTCTTTCATCAAACTTTTCATTTTGAAAACCAATTCGCGCAATTCCCATACATTGCACAACACTTATATCATCTATGATATATTCCAAAGCTGATATTGGTGTATCAATATTAATAGCCACACCAACTTCTAGCAAATCATCTTCTTTGGTGTATTTATGTTCAACTTTAAGCATTTCCATTGTTTCAGGAATTCCTTCACTTTCTATATGAAAAATTAATCTATTTGCACCAGCTTGAATCCATTTCTCTGCATCTTCTTTTGGATTTTGTACCATCAAATCAATTTCGTAATCAACTTTTTCCCATTGTGGCAAGCCTTCCTCTTGTTCTAAAATTTTTCCCAATTCACCACTATCATTTTTATATGGCCAACATTTACTAGGCACAAAAATACCATCACAAATATCAACTTGAACTTGTGATACCGAACCCTCTAAAGCTTCAATGTGCCCTCGAAGATCATTATAATTTTCTGGTAGTATCGCGGGTATGATTTCTCGCATTGTATTTTGAATTGCCCCCGTATTGTCATTCCCGCGGAGGCGGGAATCCAGTCTGCAGAATTCAGGACTTGGATCCCCGCATTCGCGAGGATGACAACCGAAAACTATTTAACTTTTAACTCCTCAATTTTTTTAATCCTCCTCACATGATTCGTTCCATTTGAAAACTGAGCAAGTAGCCATGTTCTCACAACTTCTCCAATTTCTTTTTGATCAACAAATCTTGCACCCAAAGAAAGAATATTCGCATCATTATGCGCACGCGAAAGTGTAATAATCTCTTCTGGCCCCCCATAGTACACAACCGCTCTCACATTTGGATACCTGTTGCAAACAATCGCTTCGCCCTGTCCTGAACCTCCAATTACAATCCCCCGATCTTCAGGATTCTTAGAAATCATTTCTGCCACTTTTGAAACAAAGTCTGGGTAGTCGTCATTTTCATCGTACATTCCTGGACCTAAATCAATAACCTCAAAACCGAGTTTTGTTACAAACTCTACTAAACCATTTTTAAGTTCAAAACCTGCGTGATCTGATGCAAAATATATTTTCATAGTATAGCTGTTAGGTTAAACCAATCAACAGATTGGTCACCCGAACAAATTTGTAATCAAATTTGTTTTAGGGCGCTAGGCACTAGGCACTAGCTTTTTATTTTTAATTTTTCCATAAATCCACCCCACGATTGACCCGATAATGAAATAGAATAGGAACGATAATAACAGCGAAAAAATAAAAGAAACACTACCGGTAAATGTTGGGTAATATACCTTACCTCCAAATAAAATTTCATCGGCAAACATTAAAATAACATATCCTGGAATAGAGATTACGCTTAAAGATTTCCACGTAACTTGCCCTACCAAAGAAACAAGGGTGGTCACCAAGGATAAAATCAAACCCATTCTCAACCAGTATCTTTTTTGTTTCATATTTCTAAATTAATTTTCCTGCAATCACCACATGCTCTACCAATGCGTGAGTGTAGCCCATTTCATTATCATACCAAGCACACACCTTTACCAAATTTCCGTCAATTACTTTTGTAAGACCCAAGTCGGCAATCGAAGCATGTGAATCTCCAACAATATCAGATGAAACAATGGGGTCTTCTGTTACAGTGAAAACTTTTTTCCATCGTTCTTCTGTCGCTGCCTTTTTTAATAAATTATTTACCTCATCCACTGTTGTGTTTCGCTTTGCAATAAAAGTTACATCTGCTATTGAGCCAGAAATAATGGGTACTCGCATTGAAATGCCATCAAACTTTCCAACCATTTGTGGAAGCGCTTTCCCCACGGCAATAGCTGCACCTGTTGAAGTCGGTACAATATTTTGTGCCGCTGCTCTTCCCTCTTTAAAATCTTTTTTATTGGGGCCATCCACAATACTTTGGCTCGCAGTATATCCGTGCACAGTATTTAGAATTGCTTTTTCAATTCCAATAGCTTCGTCAAGAATTGCAATCAAGGGCGAAGCTGCATTTGTTGTGCAAGATGCATTTGAAGTAATTAAACAATCTTTAATTTTTTCATCATTTATACCCAACAATATTGTCTCTGCTTTCAGTGCATTTTTGTCTGCGTCAGTCTGCGTACCGTCTGCGTTAGTCTGCGCTCCGCTCCCGCCCTCCTTGACCGGAGCGGAGATTACAACTCTTTTTGCACCCGCACCCAAATGAGCTTTTGATTTTTCATAACTTGTGAAAAGCCCAGTACACTCAACAACAATATCCACCCCCAATTCACCCCACGGTAAATTTGCCGGATCTTTTTCTGAAACATATCGCACAGACTTTCCATCGATAATAAGATTTTTTAAATCCTCACTTACTTTTATATCAAGTCCACTTCTTCCGTAAGCAGAATCGTATTTCAAAAGATAAGCAATATTATTAATGTCAGCCAAGTCGTTCATAGCAACAACTTCGATATCATCTCGTTTTGAAGCTAATTTATAAAATGCTCTTCCAATCCTCCCCGCCCCATTGATTGCAACTTTTATCATGTGTAAATATATTAAAAATTAATTAACTTCTACATTATACCAAAAAACTCCCCACAAACACACAAACCTAATTAATTTTATAAATAATGATTTTTGGAAACTTGGGAGGCTGAGGTGCGTATCAAAGCACTGAAGAAGCTTTTGAGATAAAACTGATTTTATGAAAGTTTTATCCAAAAGGTGTACAGTTCATGTAATGAAGGGCGACGACGGACAGAGAGAAAATTCAGCAGAATTTTATCGTGTTCCAAAAAATATTATTTATAAAATTACTTTAAAACCCTCTCCAATTCTTCCTTAATCACCGCCGGATCCCCAGAGCCTTTCATTGCTTTCATACCCTGCCCAACAAGGAATTGAATGAGGTTTGTTTTACCCGCCTTGTATTCAGCAACCACAGTTGGGTTTTCTGCCAAAATTTGTTCAACAACTTTTTTCAAAGCATCTGGATCATTTGAAAGTATGAAGCCGTTTTTCTCTGCGATTTCAAGCGGGCTTCCTCCATCTTTATACATAATCGCCAAAATATCCTTTGCACCTCGAGAAGAAATTTTCTTATCAGAAACCAAGTTTATAAGGGAAGCAAAACTTGTGTGTGGAATTTTTGCAACAACTTCATCGATTGAAATATTTTCTTTTCGTGAAAGTCCTACAACATCACTAGTAACATAGTTTGAAGCCAATACCACCTTATTTTTATCACCTCCAAAATCTTTTATTACATTTTCGAAAAATTCACCTAAAGCAAAATCACGCACAAACATTTCTATGTCTTCATTTTTAATACCTAAAACAGGGCTACCTGTTCGGCCGACCAATCCTCCATCGGATTGGTTTAGGCCAAATTCTTTTTCATATCTTTCTCTTTTCTCCCATGGTAATTCTGGAATCTCACCCTTCAAGGCCTCTACAGAAAATTCAGGAATTTGTGAAAGATAAAGCTTTGGCAAATCTGGTTCTGGAAAATATCGATAATCGTGTGAATCTTCTTTCTTTCTCTGAGAGAATGTTGTTCCAGTATTTTCATCAAAACCTCGAGTTTCTTGCACAATAACTTCACCTTTTTCATAAGCTTCAATATGTCGCTTCATCTCGTATTCAATAGACTTCTCTGCAGCTTTAAACGAATTTAAATTCTTAACCTCAACCTTTGTTCCTAGCTTTTTCTTTATTGGATTTCCGTCTGCGTCAGTCTGCGTACCATCTGCGTCAGTCTGCGATTTCGGTGCAACAGAAATATTTGCTTCCACACGCATTTCTCCTTTTTCCATATTTGCTTCCGCGACACCGAGAGTCCTCAAAAGAAGCTGAAGCTCCTCAGCAAAAGAACCTGCCTGCCTTGCACTTTTTATCACAGGCTCTGTTACAAGCTCCATAAGTGGCACACCAGCACGATTATAATTTAAAATAGAAAAATCTCCTTTATCATGCTGAGATGTTCCAGTGTCTTCTTCAAGATGAATGCGTGTGATTTTTACACCAGCAAGCTCTCCGCCAGAAACAAGCGGATATTTATATTGAGAAATTTGATAACCTTTTGGAATATCTGGGTAGAAATAATTTTTTCGATCCCATTCTGTAAAATCAGCAATTTTTCCACCAATGGCCCGCCCCACTTTTATAACAGATTTAATAGCCTCTTTGTTTAAAGTAGGTAAAGTCCCTGGGTGGCCCATACAAATAGGACAAACATTCACATTTGGTTCTTTTTCATCTGGGTCGTTCTTACAAGCACAAAACATTTTTGTTTGTGTTTTAAGCTCTGCATGCACCTCTAAACCAACAGTAAGTTCATATTCTTTCATAAAGACTATATTACACGACAGACCTCTTTTTTCAAAATCCAATAAACGCACGCCTTATACACATAAGTAAATTCCAGCCCCTCCGACCCAATAAACCCCATTATCTTCTGTAATCAAAATAATTAAATAATTAATTTACTACAATATAAATATACCGGCCGGTATATTTATATTGTACTTAAATTAACTACCCCACAGCAAACTAACGAGCTATATTTTAATTAAATCAATTTAATTTTAAGTATCATCAATAAATCTCTAAATATTCTTTATCTGGCTTTAAGTTTAAAATGTTTTTTCAAAACTGCTTCATTTTCTATTTCTCCTGCCTTCATGTAAACAACCTCCTTCCCCATTTTATATTCTATTTTAATTATATAAATAAGACTCTTACAGTCATAAGGATAAACCCATAAGCTATTTTGTAACTTAACAAAACCAATATCCTTAAGTGTGTTGCGTAATTTTAACCTTGAGGCTCGTGTTTTTTCAGGAATATCAAAAGAGACTACATGCCACTGTTTATTCCATTTAGCTGTTTTGCCAAAACCTTCCAATGCTTTGCCACCAAGTAACAAAAGTCCTTTTTTAGTTAACTGTGCCTTTCCTCCAACAATTTTAATACAACCAGAATATAGAAGCCTATCAAAAGATTTTTTTACACTATATAGATCAGGGCGTTTTTTTCCAATAAAATATTGCAGTGCATTTGGTGCAACAATTGCAACACTAAGAACACCAGCTACATAAAGAGATGTCAAAATAATTTTATTTATTTTTGTCGCTCTAACCTTCATTAGATAATTTTATTGAAATATTAATTAATTACTTATTTGAAATTATTTTAAGTACAATATAAATATACCGGCCGGTATATTTATATTGTAGTATTAATATACACAAAAAACAAGAAAATCTTTACTTATCTTAAATGATGAATATTTTAATTTTTATATTTTATAAACTATTTCTTTACAATTTTTACAAGAGTATCTGCAAGAGTTTTTAGGGATTCGTCGTCGAGGATTGAAACAGTGAGTACTTTGTGAGTTTTTGAATATTTTTTGACAAGCTCTTTCAAAGTCTTTTCATCAACCATATCTGATTTTGTAATCAAAATTATTTCTTCTTTTTTTGCCATTTCAGCATCAAATTTTTCAAGCTCTGCTCGCACTGTCTTATATGCGACTTCAAAATTTTTCGTATCAGCCGAGATGCAATGAAGCAAAAGATTTGTTCTCTTTACATGACGTAAAAATTTATGCCCAAGCCCCTTCCCTTCAGCCGCTCCTTCAATAAGCCCCGGAACATCAGCCAAAATTACTCCGTAGAGCGAACCGAGATTTGGCTCAAGTGTTGTAAATTCAAAATTTCCAACTTTTGCTCGAGCATTTGTTATAGCATTTAAGAGAGATGATTTCCCCGCATTTGGAAGACCAATGATTCCTATATCAGCCACAAGTTCTAACTCAATATAAAAATCGGCATCCTCACCTTCTTTTCCTAAAGTAAATTCTTCAGGTGATATATTTTTTGAACCTTTAAAATGTTCATTCCCAAGTCCTCCTCGCCCACCTTCAAGAACTTTTATTTTCTCCCCGACCATGCGTAATTCATATTTTTTATCATGAGTAAGATCTGTAATTATAGAACCGACAGGAACTGCGATTTCACAATCTGCACCATTTTCTCCATATAAAGATTTTCCACCTCCATCAGTACCACGCACCGCTTTAAAAAGTTTTTGATGTCTATAATTTGCAAGTAAAGCCAAATCAGAAGACGCAGAAAAATAAACGTCGCCTCCACGACCTCCATTTCCCCCAGCAGGACCAGAATATTCTTTACCTTTTTCGTGAAGCCAGCGCACTACTCCATCTCCTCCATCTCCAGCTTTCGCGTGTATTCGTATTTCATCAATAAACATAGTTTTTGAATTATATTAAAATAAACATCACCTTATGCCATAACCGCTAATTCTGCAAGTTTTATTGCACCCTCTTTAGAATTTGCAACTGCTAGAAAAAGATTTTTGTGGCAAAAAACAGCATCTGGAACTCCTGAAATTTCTGCAAATTCAGCGTCTTTTTTTGCACTCCAAGCTTTTGGTAAATCTTTTCTATTTACAAAACTTCTTGAATCATCCCTCACCGTTTCTAAAGACCATTTATTATCTATAATTCTGGGTCGTATAAAATACAAAGGTTCTGGATGTCTTGAAAGAAAATCACAAGCCGGATATTGCCCATCTAAAACAATAATTCGTTTATCCTCTGCATTTTCATATGCTTTTTCTACAAAATCTTTTGCTTCTACTTTTGCACGGACCCGCATAATCTCTCTGGCCAAAAGAGCTTTTGTAAATCTTACCAACTCTGCAAAAGCAACATCCAGATCTCTATCTTCTTCTTTCCACGTAGAAACAAAAGCATTCACAAGACTATCAAAACCGTAAACATTTATATTTTCAAATTTTGTAAAAAAAACACCAAATCCATTATCTGTAGCGTCGAGATAAGATACCATATCTTTATCTATAATTTTAGCCACCTCCAAACTTCCACAAAGTTTTTCACCATATGTTTTCCACACAAGCCCGAAGGACGCATAAGGTATTCCGTTTTCTCTTTCTCCCGCACCCTCTTCTTGGTGATGATCAAAACGATTTTTTTTCTCATCAAAAACCCCACCCACATCTACCACAAAATCTGCTTTGGCAAGCAATTCAATGTCTCTTGTGCGAATAACTTCAATTGGCCCATCTATAAGAAGTGCCAGAGCGGAAACCGCACACACATCATCCGCATGAAATTTACCATCGTGAGTTGCAATTATTTTTGTCATATTATTTAATTTTTTAATTTCCTTTATAATCAATCTGATAATACTTACAAAATAAAGGCAAACAGGCACATTAATTCCTGTCCCCCCGCATTGTCATCCTCGAGTACTCTCGGGGATCCAAGTTCTGTATTCAAAATATTGTTTAAATACTTAAATTCAGGACTTGGATCCCCATGTATTATTCTGGTAAATAATCATGTAGGCCTCGCCTCGCGCCGTCGCGCTCCGGCCTTGCGAAAGCATACCCATGCTTTCTCACCCGCATTCGCGAGGATGACACAAGAGAGGTATTTACCAATTCGTGTCATTCGTCTTATTTATTCGTGTATTAGTGTCGTGTTCTACTTTAGTTCTAAGTCATCCTTTATTTCTGAAATTTCTGTCTCAATTTTTGAAATTTTGTTCTCAATCCTATTTATTTGAACCTCTTCTTCTTTGACTTCTTTTTCTGTCTTTTCAGTAAGTTTCTTTTCTTGCTTCAAACCTGAAATCAAAATCGTATCTCCAATAAAAAAAGAAACAAAAAGCCCAATCAATAACATTAGTATGATTGTCCAAATAATTGTAATAGGTTCATAAAACAAAAACCCTAAAATTCCACCCCTGCTTTCTAAAATATCACCTGTTTGCCAAACCCCCCTCCAAAAAAGTACAACCAAAATACCACCCAAAATCGCATAACCAATGGGTGCCCTACTAAAATACCCACGAATGTGGTCCTCTAAATGATCAAAAAAATTAATTATTTTATTCATCCTTCTAAGTGTATTTATAAGTAATTACAGTCATTATATCAGTTTTTTTCATTTTTACTTGTCCTCCTAAATTTTGTAATCAAAAGTTTGGATGGATATTTTTTTATTAAAAACCAAACCAAAAATACAATAACTGCAATTATTGATACTATAAAAATCCTTCGCTCATACTGAACAAAAAATTTAGAATATATCTTATATGTACTTCCTAAATACCATCCGAGCATTGCATAAATCGAACCTCGCACAAAGGAACCTAAAAATGTTGCCACGGTATAACGAAATGTGTTCACTCTCAAAAGTCCACAAGTTGCATTTATTAAAATGTTTGGAATAAGTGGAGTTGCACGAACAATAAATATATACAAACCCTCTCTTTTTGTTTTTTGTAAATGATTATGATATTTTTCTACAGCCTCCCATGATAGCCCAAAATATTTCCCGATTTTTTCTATTGCGGGTTTACCCCCAAAATATACAATAGAATAAATTACAAAGGAACCCAGTGTTACGCCAAGGGCTTCTGGTAAAGATATTAAGAATAATATTTTAAAAACAAGAGTAAAAGAAAAAGATAAATGATCTACAAGCCAAAAACTAGCCCCTAAAATCATCCCAACAGAAGGAAAAGGACCTACCACTTCACCAATAAAGGATCCCAAAAATACACCCATTGAACCTAATGGCACTAGACTATTTTGTGCAAAATGTACAAGTGATGAGAACATTTTTATTCATCCTGTCCGTGGCACTTTTTATATTTTTTACCTGAGCCACAAGGGCAAGGGTCATTTCGACCAATTTTGTTTGCTCCATTTGTAATTTGTTTTGGCATAGAAGATCCTTTATTTTCTGCAGTTACAATTTCTGCTTGTCTTACCACAGCTTTCATTCTTTCTTCTTCCTGTTTGAAAGCATTTGAAACAACGTGCGGAATAAGCTTTATTACCTGATCCATGATTGAAACTTGTAAATCTTTGAAAAGTTGTAAACTTTCTCTTTTATATTCTATCAAAGGATCTCTTTGCCCATACGCTCGCAAGTTAACAGAGCCACGCAAATAATCCATCATTTCTAAATGGTCTACCCAGAAGAGATCGATACTTTGTAAAATCAAACGTCGCAAAACAGAAATAAAATCCTCATCCCCCATCTCTGTTCGCTTTGCAGAAATCATTTCAGATTCCTCATCTGTTGCAAAAGCCATTATTTCTACATATTCTGCTTCCAAATTTTCTTTTTCTCCCATAAGCACTTTATAACGTCTTCCATAAATTGCTGTTCTTTGATGATTAAGAACATTATCATATTCAAGCACATGCTTTCTTGCGTCAAAGTTAAATCCTTCAATTTTTGTTTGTGCATTTTCTAAAGCACGAGTGATAAATCCATTTTCAATTGGTTCATCTTCTGGAATATTTAATTTAGCCATCATTTTCTTTACAGTATCAGATGCAAATATTCGCATTAAAGAATCTTCAAGAGATACAAAAAACTGTGTTGCCCCTGGGTCACCCTGCCTTCCTGCACGACCTCTAAGTTGATTATCGATTCTTCTTGCGTCATGTCTTTCTGTACCCAAAACAAAGAGCCCCCCCTTCTCTATTACTTCAAGGGCTTTTTCTTTTTCAAATGGAATACCTCCAAGTTTAATATCGACACCACGACCCGCCATGTTTGTAGCAATTGTAACTGCATTTTTTCGTCCAGCATTAGCAATAATCTCTCCTTCTTTTTCATGATTTTTTGCATTAAGTAAAGTATGTGGGACACCTTGCTGTGTTAAAAATTGTGAAAGTAATTCATTTTTTTCAATAGAAACAGTACCCACCAAAACAGGTTGTCCGTTTAAATTAAGTTCCTTAACTTTTTTTGCTATTGCCTTAAATTTTCCAATTTCAGTTTGAAAAATTAAATCATTAAAATCTTTTCTGTCTATGGGCTTGTTTGTGGGGACGGCCACCACCTCAAGTCCATATACTTTGAAAAATTCTTCCTCGCTTGTTTTACCAGTACCAGTCATACCACCAAGTTTTTTATACATTCTAAAATAATTTTGATAAGTGATGGAAGCAAATGTGCGAGATTCTTTTTGTACTTCTACACCTTCTTTTGCCTCAATAGCCTGGTGCAAACCCTCAGACCATCTTCGCCCAGGCTGTAAACGCCCAGTAAACTCGTCCACAATCACAATTTCCCCATCACGCACAACATAATCTTTATCAAGAGAATACAAAGCTTTGGCTCGAACAGCAGTTTCAAGATGGTGTACATATTTAATACCCATTTCAGTATAAATATTTTCCACTCCTAACATTCTTTCTGCTTTTGCAATACCTTCTGGTGTAAGCTGTATTGCTTTAAGTTTTTCATCCACAGTAAAATCTTCCTCCCTATTAAATTGTCTAGATATACCAGCAAACTTTATATACAAATCCTCAGACTCAACTGTTGGAGCAGAAATAATAAGCGGAGTTCTGGCCTCATCAATTAATATAGAGTCAATTTCATCCACAACAGCATAATTTAATTCTCGCTGACGTAAATCTTTTTGTTCATATTCAATATTGTCTCGCAAATAGTCGAAACCAAATTCGCTATTTGTTCCATAAGTAATGTCAGCCATATATGCATCGTGTCTCGTGCACGGTCTCAAAAATTCATATTTTATTTTATAAGAACCAATTTGATCCCTTTCATTATCAGCTTCTTTATGTGCGGGATCATATATATATGAAGAATCATGATTAATAACAGCTACAGAAAGACCGAGTAAAGAATATACTTGGCCCATCCACACAGCATCACGTCGTGCAAGATAATCATTCACTGTCACAACGTGGACCCCCTTACTTGTTAATGCATTTAAATATACAGGCAGAGTTGCAACAAGAGTTTTTCCTTCTCCTGTACGCATTTCAGCGATTTTATGATCATTAAGAAGTATTCCTCCAATAAGTTGAACATCATAATGTCTTTCTTGTAGAGTACGACGAGAGGCTTCTCTTACCAAAGCAAAACCCCGTGCCAAAACTTCATTAAGTTCGGCCCCATCTACAAGTTCCTTTTTCAATTCCTCTGTTTTCTCTTTTAGTTGTGTGTCAGAAAGATTAACCAGACCTGTTTCTAGAGCGTTGATTTCTTCAACGGTTTTGGCGTATTTCTTTATTAATTTTTCATCTTTGTCTCCAAATATCCATTTCAGCATAGTTTCATTATATTAGCAGAAATATAGAGCTGGGTACAGCTCTCGCAAACTTACGCAGACTAGACGCAGACGACGCAGACATGAATTCAGAATTCGTATTGATGCCCCCTCTGTCATTCCGGCGAAGGTTGAAATTGGGATGGGACCCAATTTCAAAAGCTTTTCAGAATTTTTGTGAGTGAAGCGAAACAAAAAGTCGAAAAGGTGTACAGCGACAGTAGGTCGGGAAATTCCAGTCTCGCATCAGTATTGTCATCCTTGCGAATGCGAGGATCCATGGATCCTCGCATTCGCAAGGATG
>CAYZZT010000021.1:0-12892 GCA_964483025.1 uncultured Candidatus Saccharibacteria bacterium
ACCAATCAATCTAACAAAACTCCCAACTTTTGGCGAAGACAAAAAAGGCTCATTCTCTTTCCTACTTCCACTTAAAATCTTCCTCTTTAATTCACCTACATCATCCGTACTCGACAATCTAAAGAAATATCCAAAACTACAAAAATACATAACAGACACACTTGGCTATAATACCGACCAAAAACTTGTAAAACTCTACAAGACACCACTTAAGCTAGATGCAAACGCAGGTGATGTACTTGGAATATTTAAAGTAATCTCTCCTAAAGGCAGTGCACTCGTCACAACCCTTAAAGTAGACAAGAAAGGAAACCTAAGTCAGTACATAAAGGTAAATATGAAAGACTATCAAACATTAAATCTTTCACTTGCTACAACAACGAAGGCGGTAATCGAAGGTAAGTTAAGTAACACAAAATACACATTCACAACCTCGAAAGACAAAATCACCACAACCATAAACATCCCACAAAAAGCTGGAACATATACCTTCACAACTTCCGCTTCTCCTCTTCCTCTTACAATTGAGGTGGTAAGTACAAACCCAACACAAATTCCAAACATTACAAGTGGTACAAGTACATCAAGCTTGTGGAGTAGGGTAAAAGGTTGGTTTCGATTTTAAGAATGAAAGATTGTGCATTATATTAAGTCATGAAAGCAAAGAAAATTGTTGTAAACGATAAAATGCAAAAGGCATACAAGTATGAACTTGTCGAACCTATTGGAAAAAATTTTGATAAAGAATTTAAACCAGATTTAACTCCAAAACAAATGCTTGAGCTTGGTGTTTTCGGCGGGGTATATATGAGAGATTGCATAAAAGAGTTTCCAAAGAATTGGTTTGTCAAAGCAAAATTTGCACCAAAAGATATAAACAAACATTTGAAAGAATTAAACCTTTTTAAGATAAATGCTAGCCAGCCACTTTCTGTTTGGAGGCAAAAAGGCTGGATTCATAAGGGGGATCCGAGAGGTTGGTTCCAGTGGTATTGCCGTTATTATATGGGCCGTAGGCTCGTCGAAGAGGACAAAATACAGATAAGGCGATGGAAGTCAATACGACGTCACCTAGGGCAAATTAGGGCCAACTGTAGCCCTCTAGATACCTTTTGTAGACCAAAACAACGCCAAGCTCTACTACACTGGGCCTATGACACCAGAAAGTCTTAAATCTTGAAGTGACAAAATCGAAACATTCGATGTATCGAATGTTTCGTTTTTTTGATATGTAAGTTATCTATAATAAATGCGCACTGATTCGATGCATCGAACGTTTCGCTTTTTTTTGATATGTAAGTTATCTATAATAAAAGTGCATTGATTCGATACATCGAACGTTTTGATTGATGAGTATATTGATTCGATACATCGAATCAATGCAATATATTTATAAATTAGTGTTGTATAATATTATTTTTTGATATAATTTAATTATGTCACAAATCTCCAAAAAGAAATTAGGCTATTTTGTATCATCAAAAATAAGTGATCAATTTGTTGATACATTAATTGGTCTTAATAATAAAAATAAAGGTAGGGAATTTGTTAATGAGTTATTTACCGAGACTGAGAAAATAATGCTCGCAAAAAGACTGGGAGCGATAGTGATGTTGAAAGATGGATATTCAAATTATCGCGTGTCTCGTCATTTACAGTTGAGTTCATCTACTGTCTTTAAGCTTTCAAAGGCGGTGAAAAAAAGTCAGTATTCCTTTTTAGATGAATTCTTTAGTAATAAAAAAGTTAGAATGGAATTTCTTAAAAAGGTCTTGTATTATTCAAGGGGTGGATTACCATCAAGAACAGGAAGAGATAGGTGGAAGTTTTTAAATCCCGAAGAACCAGACGAAGATCAAAACATTCGATAGATCGAATCATTTGATAAAATGAAACATTCGATGTATCGAATCAATTGTTTAATATGTATTGAATAATATTAATAAACTGAAACGTTCGATGTATCGAATGTTTCAGTTTTATTGATTCGATGCATCGAATCAATAAATCGTATGGTATATAGGTGAAGAATATTTAAAGAGAAACATTCGTTTAACCGAATGTTTTAGGAAAAGAAAAAACGTTAACTCGGGGAGTTAACGTTGTTGATTCAGGCGCTCAAACCAAGTCTTCTTACTGTGTCTTGCCAAGCTTGCGTAGCTGCCGCCTTCATCAGCTTTGGAGTCTTCAACTTCGGATTGAGACGTGTCGGAAATCCTTCATAAGGAGTATTCTCCTTTGCTGCCCTCAGAATATCTTCCGGTGTGCGGGTAAGAAAACTGAAATTCATTTTCCGATGGAGAAGCTTCAGGCCATGAATGAGTTGATGCCCTTTTCTTCGTAGGAATTTTGATTTGTTTCTTTTCATAATGGTGTTTACTTTCCACTTGGGATTTTATAACAATCTGCCAAAATGTCAACACGAGCAAATTTTTCATTTTAGGGCTATAATTTAGTTAATGAAATCTCAAGAAATTTTTGATGAGCGTTACAAAAAATTAAATAAAGCGCAGAAGGAAGCTGTGGACACAATAGAAGGCCCTGTGCTTGTTATTGCTGGGCCCGGTACAGGCAAGACCACAATCCTTACTTTGCGCATTGCAAATATTTTAATAAAAACAGACACTCCGCCTTCTGGAATTTTAGCTATTACTTTTACTGATGCTGGCGTGAAGTCGATGAAAGAAAAACTTCGTGAAGTGATCGGTACAAGGGCAGATGAAGTAAAGATATCAACTTTCCACGGATTTGCCTCTTCTATAATTTCAGAATTTAAAGACCATTTTGTTCATTTAGATGGTGTGCGACAAATGATAGACATTGAGGCTGAAAGTTTAATTCGTAAAATTTTAGAAAGTGAAAAATACTCAGATTTACGCCCGTTTGGTAATACTGATTTCTATATCACACATATTCTTTCTGGAATTCGTGATTCTAAAAAAGAAGCTCTTACACCTGAGATGGTGAAAGATTTTGCAAAAAAAGAAATTCAAAATATTGAGTCGGATGAAGATTCGATTTCAACTAGAGGCGCTACAAAAGGGCAGTTGAAAGCAGAAGCCAAAAAAAGAATAGAAAAATGTGAGAAGACAATTTTATTCGCCGATGTATATGAGGAGTATGAAGCAAAGAAAAAGGAATTAAAGCTGATGGATTTTGACGATCTGATATTTGAACTTTTGCTCGCTCTAGGCAGGGACGAAACCCTTTTACGTTTAATTCAAGAAAAATTCTTGTATATTTTGGTAGATGAACATCAAGACACAAACGATTCACAAAACTTGATTATCAAAATGCTGGCAGACTTTTTTGAGAGCCCAAATATTTTTATTGTGGGAGATGAGAAGCAGGCGATATATCGTTTTCAAGGAGCATCAGTTGCAAACTTTCTAAAGTTTCAAAATGCTTGGTCTGATGTAAAAACTATATTTCTTGAAGAAAATTATCGTTCACACCAGTCTATTTTAGATGCAAGTTTCAAAATGATTGAAAATAATTATGTGGATAATGAGAATGAACATTTGCGGGTGAAGCTTATTGCAAAGGGTGCTATTGAGAAGAAGCCTATCGAAGTGGTACATATAAATTCGACTAAAGCGGGGGAGAATTATATTGTGGATTTTTTGAAAAAAACATCTAAAGAGAATTCTGAGAAAACTGTTGCAATAATTACAAAAAATAATCGCGATGTAGAGAGAATGGTAAGGATTTGTGAGGAAGAAGAAATTAAAGTTTCTGCTGAAAGAAATATTCCAATCTTTTCGCACCCTATTGGTATTCTATTTTTTGCACTTATTGAATTTATAAAAGACCCAGGAAGTGCGGAAGCTCTTGGTAAAACAATAGCTGGAGGGCTATGGGACTTATCCTTTGAGGAAGGGGTGAACATTTTGAAAGACTTAAAGAGAGGTGATTTTAAATCTGCGGAAAAATCCCTAAAAAATCTTCCGAGAATTATGAAAGAATTAATGGGAGATAGTCCTATAACTTTTTTACACCATCTTGGAATTCTTTCTGGTCTTTCAAAAATAATTTCAACGGATGTTGCTTATGTGGAAGTCTGGAGAGGGATTTTATCACTTTCTGAGAGTATTGTTCGCGATACGGAAGGTTGTGATATTTGGAGCTTGATTGATAAACTCCTTGCTTATAAAATTTCAGCAGAAAATAAAAGTGTAAAAATAAATATTGGTGTATCAGATGCAAAAATAAAAATAATGACAGCTCACGGAAGTAAGGGTCTAGAATTTGATTATGTACTTATCCCTTATGCCACAGAAGAATCTTGGAGTAGCAGAGGGCGAGGCACATATTTTGTCTTGCCAATAGAGGAATATAGCAAGGAAGGCGATGATATACGCGACACCAGAAGACTTTTCTATGTGGCTCTCACTCGAGCAAAAGAACATGTGGTGATTGTTGTGCCAGAAGAGGATGGCACGGGGAAAATACTTTCATCACTTAGGTTTTTGGATGAGCTAGATCAGGATCAAATGTTGCATACTGTGGAGGAGTCTAAAGATGAAAATATTTTAAAAATTAAATTAGTTGATAATAAAGATTCTCGATTATTAGATTATACAAAAACAGTTTTGCTTGGAAAAGGTCTTTCTGTGACAGCTCTTAATCACTTTATGAAATGTCCCAGTACATTTCTTTATAAAAGTATTTTGAAACTTCCCGAGGCTCCAGCTCCGAGTGTGGAAAAGGGTGTGGCAATACACCGAGCTTTTGATTTGGTTTGGCAATCAGCCGATAAAAGTGAAAAGAATATGCAGAAAATTATTGAAGATACTTTATATGAAAATCTAGCAAAATCATTTTTGTACAGCTTTGAAAAAGAGGCAATTAAAAAAGAAATTCTCCCAGAGATACCAAAGATTGTAAAAAGTTTGCACGAGCATTTTATGGTGAAGGGTGATGTTAGGACAGAGACTTGGGCGGAAAATATTTGGGAAGGGAAGTTTGATTCTAAAAAAATTAACATTACTCTCCACGGAAAGCTTGATGCGATAGTTGAAACCGCTAATGATGTCTTTGTATACGATTATAAAACTCGGGGAAAAATGAGTGAAAATGATATTCGTGGGAATACCAAAAATTCAGAAGGAAATTATTTTAGACAACTTTCATATTACAAATTGCTTTTGAAAAATAAATATAAAGATAAAAGTATTTTAACTTCACTTGTTTTTGTAATGCCTGATGATAAAGGGAATTGCTCAATCACAACTCTGCAGGTTACAAATGAGGATATGGAAAAGGCAAAAGGGGAAGTAGGACAATTGGTAGAAAGTGTTTGGTCTGGAAAAATCCTCTCTGATACTTGTGGTGACCCTAAATGCGAGTGGTGCAATTTGAAAACGCTTTCTTTTTAAAACCATCAAATCCTCTTTATGTCATTCCTGCGGAGGTGAGCTTGGGGTGGGTTCAATCTGATGGGTATCAGATTGAAAGACGGAAGCTGTCGATCTGAGTCGGGGTCGAGTAAATTTCTAGCAAGAAATTATACGTGACCCAAGCGCAAGACTTTGAGTATTTTGTATTCAAAAAGCGAAAAGTGTACAGTGCCTGTAAGGCAGGAATCCAGTCCGAAAATGTATTCATGGATTCTCGCATTCGCAAGAATGATAAATACAATACATAAAAAAACGCCTTAAAATAAGGCGTTTTTTTAATTTGAATTTGAATTATGCATTTTCTACAAACTACTCACTACGCACTACTCACTAATTAGCTATTTAGCCAAAAGCGCATTATCTATGACCAAAGTCATTATTTCATATGGCATTGCTCCGCCAAGATTCACGATTTTTCCATCATCTGAAATTCGAAGAATTCCTTCTGGATATTTTGCAAATGCAGTGACCAAGTTTGCAATTTGTTTTTCTGAAAGAGCCTTTTTAAATATCAAGAAATTATTTGGTGTACCTTCCACTCCCGCATCTTTTCCAGTCTGCTCTTGTGCTGTTATAACAGAGGCTGTTTCTTTATCTGTTAAACATTTTGTCCATTTTGTCATATCTAGCTTAAGTTCTTTTGCAATCGCAGAAAGGGCTGTCTCAGGAAGGGAATCATTTGAAGCTGTTTTTAAATAAACGGCATTAATGAAATTCCAAAATGCTTCATTTCCACCTTGAACTTTTGCACACTCAATAGCAATAGCTTCTGTTCGTGCTTTTTTGTGGAGTGCATCAAGTGGCATATATCTGTAAACCCATGCCACTTTATTTTCTGCACCATAAACACCTATAACTTTTTGCATTGTAGTATGGAAAACTTTACAGAAAGGGCACTCTGTATCTGAATATTCTATCACTACAATGTCGGCATCTTTACTACCAACAATACTGTCGGTATCTGAAACAGGAACAACACTAAAAGCTGAAGTAGCTTTTTTTTCTGCCGGCTGTTCAATTTTTAAATTTCCTCTGTTTGTATAAAACATTGCACCAGCCACAAGTAGCCCGGCTACTACTATAGCGATAGGTAATGCTAAATTGCTTTTATTTTCCATATTTATTTTAAGTTAACTTTTAATTATAGGTTCGCTAGGTATTATAGCATGCTCGGAATTTTTAGGCACTACTCAAAAATTAAGCACGAAATCCGAAATTCGAAGCACGAAACAAATTCAAATGTTCAAAATTCCAAATTCAAAACGAACACATAGGTAAACATTTTTTGTGATAACAAAAAATGTTTACCTTAGAATTTATGAATTTGTTTATAATTTAATATTTTGAATTTGTTTCGGATTTCGTGCTTCGTGCTTCGAATTTAGCGGTGGAGTTCGACTTTGTTTCCTTATGAGCGAAGCGAATTAGGAATACAAGAAGTGCCCCTGTGGCATAACCGCTATCTATGCTATCATTATTCCCATGACTATTTTGAATTCCATAATTCTCGGTGTTATTCAGGGCTTAACGGAGTTTCTGCCAGTGTCCTCATCAGGGCATCTTATAATTGCTCGACATTATCTTGGTATTCAGAGTATGGATGGTTTGGCATTTGACGCTGTCCTCCAGCTTGCAACGATCCTTGCAGTCGGCCTTTATTTTTGGCGAGATATTTGGGGCTTAGCAAAATCATTTTTTAAATTAATTACTCGAAAAGCGATAGTAGGGAAGGAGGCAACACTTTTCTGGGCAATATTTGTTGGAACAATTCCTGCGATAATTTTGGGTTTATTTTTTGAAAATTTGATGGATACGGTTTTTAGAAATATTCATCTTGTTGCTTTAACGCTAGTTTTGGGGAGTTTGTTGATGTTTTTTGCTGAAAAGTACGCAAGGCAGAATAAAACTTTGACAGTTGAAAAAGGTTTTCTCGCTGGCCTTTTTCAAACACTTGCACTTTTGCCGGGGGTCTCACGCTCGGGCGCCACAATTTCTGGAGGGCTTTTTCTCGGCTTTACAAGAGAAGAGGCGACGAGATTTTCTTTCTTGCTTGCGTTTCCGATTATCCTTGGTTCTGGATTAAAAAAACTCCACGATCTTTATCAAGGACATGAGCTTATAGTTTTAGGTCCACCACTTTTTGTATCATCTATTTTTGCTTTTGTTGTGGGGCTTGGAGCAATCCACTTTCTAATCACATATTTAAAAAAACATACACTGTATGCTTTTGTGGTCTATCGTCTATTGTTGGTGGTGGTTTTGCTAGCGCTATTCTAGATAGCTGTTAGGCTCTATACTCTAGCGAAAGTCAAAATAATATTTTACAGTTAACACTTTCTGCTATCGCAGAAAGTGTTAACTGTAATAATGTTTTTTGTTATTATATAATATTCATATGTCATTAGCATTTGATATATCAAGGGCGATGAGTGACGCAAGGCTTAAATATAAAGGAGTCGAAGTTAATGGTTTTGGTATTCCAACTTTTTTAATAAAAAATAAACAATCTTTTAAAAGTACTCTGAGTCGTTTAAAAAAGAATGGTTATGTGCTTGATGATAAAGGTATGTGGAAAATAACTCCGAAGGGTAAAAAATTAGTAGAAGAAAGAATTGGTCGTTTGCAGACTTTTAAATCGTCATTCACCGTTCATAGTAAAAAGAATTTATTATTATTTTTTGATATACCTGAACCACAAAAAGCCAAGAGGGAATGGCTTAGGAATCATTTAATTAATTTTAATTACAAAATGATTCAAAGAAGTGTGTGGCTAGGACCTTCACCACTACCAAAAGATTTCACAGAATATTTGAAAAATATAAAGATTGAAAAATATATTAAGACCTATAAATTGGCAAAAGATCAAAATTAAAAGCAATTATAAAAATATTGAAAATTGGAGTTAACACTTTTTGCTATCGCAGAAAGTGTTAACTCTAAATAAATATAATTTAAAAAAAAGGTTACTGAAACTTAATTCTTATTATATAAAAGTTAAGAGCGCATTACCTTACGGTAACGCGCTCTGTTTGTTTAAGGTTTTAGAGGTTTGAACTCACGGTCTTCACCGAGGTGGGGGTACTACTATCACCAACTTCTGTCACCATACTTCCAGTCATCAAACCATTCATCCTTACCAACCCCAAGAGATTTGACTTTTTCGATTACTTGTTGAAAAAACTCAGCAAGGTTTTCTTGTTCGTCAGGATGATTTTTCTGGCGGAAGGTAAAGTTTGGTGAAGGTTCATCTGTGATAATTCGATAGCAGGCTCCTTCTTCTGTAACGATCTCGTAGGTTGCGAGGACACTGATGTGGCCAAAACCGCAAAAAATCCCAGGAGGACGATAGCGGTAATCACCATAGTTGTTTTGCCTAACTAAACGACCTTTTTGATCTCCGAAGGTAGCCTTATCTTCTTCGAGTGTCAATTGACCTTCATTTCCAATGACTGACTCACAGATTGATGTCCAAGCGTTTTGGCGATTGTTTTGGTCGCGAAGAATGACACGAATTGAGATAATGTTCGATTTCATTTTTTTATTTGAGTTTGGTTGAAAGGCTCAATCCCCTTAGCAGAATGCTAGCGGGTCAATTTAACCTTTGATTCCAAACTCAACGTACCCTTTCAAAGAACTTATTATGTATATAGTATAGCATAATATGAGTAATAAGTCAAATATTTTGTGAACAAAGAATATAACCGCAAGTATTTTATGGCTTTAAATAACGATAAATCAATCCAAGGCAAGGGCTTGGAATGGTATTTAATTCCGATTCTTGAATCTTAAATCTTAAATCCTAAATCTATGAATTTTAGAACGGTAATGAAAAAGTCATTGAAGTATCTTCTTTTGTCTCCCAATTTGATGGGTCGAGTGGAATATCTTTTAGTTTTCCAAATTCTCTATATTTTAATTTTTTGTTTGTCATTGCGTAATCATAAATTGCTTTTGTAATCATTACGTCTTCAATACAGTATTTAATTATTTTATCTATTTCTCCAGATTTCCACCATTCAATAGCTTCGAGGCCGTGGGCGATCTTCTTTCGTCCGAGTGTTGCATCGGCAACATCGTCGAGTTTGATTCTTCTCCCTAACGAGGCTTTGATTTCTTTTAGTAAATCAACATGCTTAATTTTTGAAAGGTCTCCCGCGTAGTATTTGTTGAGAAGTGGCATGTCGAAATGCTCGGAATTGTAGCCTATGAGTGAATCGGCTTTTTCAAGTATTGGCCAAAGCTTTGGAAGCTCCTCTTGGAGATATGAAGTAGCTGTTTCTGTTTCGGTATCATAAATACACACCACAGAGATATCTAAATCTGCTGGGTCGTTTGTGTTGGCTTCTTGAAATGTGTTTCGTGTTTCGATGTCGAAGAAAATTTTACGCATTGGGTGATCGGTGTCATTCCCGCGGAGGCGGGAATCCAGTCTGCAAAATTCGGACTTGGATCCCCGCATTCGCGAGGATGACAGAAGGCGATTAAGTTTTTGATAAAAGAGAATTACGAACTTTCAGACTGGATTCCTGCCTTCGCAGGAATGACAGAAGGGTACGGGAATGACAGCGGAGAGGTGTATTTACAAATTCGAAAATATCCTATTTGTAAATTCCTTTATTTCAGCTAGTGAACAAATGTTCTCTTCTCCGGTGAATAAATTCTTAATATTATAAGATTTCGTTTCTAGCTCGTGTTCACCAATAGCAAGAAAATAATTAATTTTCTCTTTATCTGCTTTTTTAATTTGGTCTACAATTTTTCTTCCAGTATAATCGATTGCGACATTAATATTGTTGTCTCTTAAAATTTTAGCCAAAATATTTGCATCTTCTACATAATCTTTTGAAAAAGTACCAATATATACTTTTGTGGAGCTTTCATACTTTGGTAAAATGTTGCGAGTCTCTAGGAAGTCTCTAATCGTTACATCCCCCATACCAAAACCAATAGCAGAAACTTTGTCATTACCAAAAAGTGAAAGAAGGTCATCATAGCGCCCACCTCCAAAAAGGGCGCGGCTATTCTCTGGGTTTGTATCATATATTTCAAATACAGTTCCTGTGTAATAGTCGAATCCTCGCACAATTGTGTCATCAAATTTTGCATTTGATATACCGGCATTTTTAAGTTCGGAAATAAGTAATTGCATTTCTGCATCAGCTTCAAGTTTCCACTCTATTTTTTTTCCACAAATTCTTTCTGCCTCTTCATCAAAATTATCTATTTTTTTCTTTCTATCAAGAAGTTTTTGAAAATCATGAGATTGCTCGCTCGATAGCCCCATATCAGAGAGAGTTTTGTTTAGAAGAGTTCTGTTGCTGAGGCGTACTTCAAAATCAGTTTCTTTGGCGCCAAAATTAATCATTATCTGATAGGCAAGGCGAATTATTTCAATATCGGCATAAATGTTGTCTAAGCCAAAAATGTCACAGTTTAGTTGATAGTGTTCACGGAGACGTCCTCTTTGTGGGCGCTCATATCGAAACATATTTGGAATTGAGTACCAACGAACAGGCATAGGAAGTTCGCGTTTTCTTCCAGCTATCATTCTCGCAACTGTAGGAGTCATTTCTGGTCGAAGAGTTACTTCTCGTCCACCTCTGTCGATAAAAGAATATGTTTGTTCATTTATAATTTCCTCTCCAGTTTTTGCTTTATAAAGCTCGCTTGGCTCAAGTGGGGAGGCATTATATTCTAAATATCCAAAACCTTCACATGTTTTTTTCCAAATATTAAAAATATAATTTTCCAGACTTTGGTCTTCTGGGTAAAAGTCACGCACACCTTTGTAAGGCTCAGTGCTTAATTTGTTTGTATTTTCGCTCATTACATACTATTGTATATCACATGAACAAAGTTCTCAATCTTTACAAACAGGCTGGAGAGACGCCCCTTGAGTGCATTTTGCGATTTAAGAAAAATAATCTGGAATATGAGAATGTGCCAATGACTTATGCTGGCAGGCTCGATCCTCTGGCCGAGGGGGTTCTTTTGGTGCTTACAGGAAAGGAGGTGCATAGAAAAGAAGAGTTTTTGAATTTGAAAAAGGAGTACAAGGTGGAGGTTTTGTTTGGTTTAGAAACTGATACTTTTGATGTGATGGGTTTGGTGGATAAGTTTAACAATTCTCTCGGTTGTCATCCTCGGGTACTCCCGGGGATCCAAGTGCAGAATTCAGGACTTGGATTCCCGCTGAGTACAGCGAGAATGACAGAGGGACGCATTGATGACAATGCAGATGCGGAGAAAATTCTGAAAAAATTCATTGGGAAGAATATTTTTGAGTACCCTGCTTATTCTTCAAAAACAGTAAGTGGTAAACCACTTTTCTCTTTGGCTAGAAGTGGGGAATTGGAAGATGTGGAAATGCCGAAAAGAGAAGTTGAAATTTTTAGTTTAGAAATTATGAGTTTTAGAGAAATAAATTCTAAGGATTTGCTGAAAGATATAGAAAACAAAATAAATAAGGTAAAAGGTGATTTTCGACAGGAGATTATTATTTCAAGATGGAAAGAAGTATTGGAGAAAAGTGACAATATTTTTCAAATAATAAAAATTAAAGCTGAAGTTTCTTCTGGTACATATATGAGAACACTAGCTCACGAGTGGGGTAAAGCGTTGGGTGTGTCCGCCTTGGCATATCATATTGTTCGTACTAAAGTTGGCTAAAACATTTGAGTACAAATGTTCGCCCGAACAAATTTGAGTACAAATTTGTTTTAGGGATAAATAATAAATAGTTTTGAAGACCGCGACCGTGCTTCGATATTATGCTAATATATTTAGATTATGGAAGAAAAACCAAAAAAGAATAAACTAGAGGATTTAACAGAAGAAGAACGGCAAAAAGTTGTTTGGATTGCAATGCAAGCAGAAACTATTAAAGAATATGCTTTGGATAAGAAACTTTCTATGAAAAATATGTTTGAATTAGATGATCTTTTAAATGAATCTTATGATGAATTTTTACCCGAGAATAATACAGAAAAACTAACAGATATTTGTTTTGATTTTGTGAAAATCTTAAATAATGCTGAGCAAAAACTGACTTTAAATATTTCTAAATATATTAGTTTAATTATTGATGGTGGATATATTTTAACCAAGAATCAGATTATTGAATGCAAATCTTTGATTAGTAGAATAAAAGAAAAGATAATACCAAGACTAAAAAGGAAAAGTTTTAATGAGGCTATAAAATTATTAGAGGGAGCAATTATGGGCCTAGAAATTAAATTAGCTTATGACTCGGGAGCAGAAGAGTAATTAGTGAGTAGTGCGTAGTGAGTAGTGAGTAGAAAACCCAGAATTTTCCGAAGGAAAATTCTGGGTTTTGTATTCTTGTATTCTGTATTTTCTACAAACTACAACCTACTCACCACAAACTAATCTACAACCTACTCACTACAAACTAAAAAGAAAGTCCCTTCTCCGCTCTCATTGCTTTTGTTCTGTCTGCCTCTGTTAAGTATCTTTTTCGTAGGCGGACAGAT
>CAYZZT010000022.1:0-11993 GCA_964483025.1 uncultured Candidatus Saccharibacteria bacterium
AGTTGTGTATTAATTCGTTTCTTTGTTTGTGTTTAATACTTTTACCTGAACATACATAACCGTTCCTGTTAGTTATGTATGTTTTATGAAATTGTCAAAGATACAATTCTGAAACTTTCGAAAACAAAAACCGCTCAGATAAAGCGGTTCTTTCTAAACACAACGAAGTGTCTAGGCTAGCCGCTTGTGTTTGGGGGTTTTTATTAACATATTCAGAATGCTCGTTATTATATACAAATCAAGCTTTATGTCAACACTTTTTGAATGGGGAAAAACTTGGGCTAAAAAATGGCTTTATATGGCTCTAATTTTGGATATTACAAGAAAATCCCGCTATGGTATTTCCTGGTGATTTTGAAAATTTTTGAATTAGTTGGTGGTGAGCAAATTGTCATTGGTAAATTAAATTAGTTTGTAGTGAGTAGTTTGTAGTGAGTAGTAAATCCAAAATGCACGGCGCCGTAGGCGCCGTGCATTTTTTAAATTCTGTATTTTCTACAAACTACTCACTACTCACTAATAACTATCTTCTTGCAATTTCCCCTCGCAACTTCTCAATGTAGCGACCTGCTGCGTCCTGTCCGCCTAGGCCAAATGAAAGTCCTAGAGCAAGAGAAAGAGCAATCACAACACCAGTAAAGAGTGTCTGAAGTACTGCAGGAGCAATACCAAGCTGTGAAAGAGCTGCAAAGAATGCAACAATCCAGATAGCCCACTTAGCAATTGAACCTAGGAAATGTGCTCCCGATACACCAGCAGCTTGTATGCCACTAATCACCGCCTTTCGAACCACTTCTCCTAGAACTGCTGCGACCATAAGAATAAGAACTGCAGCAATAACACTTGGAAGATATCCTAGCACTACACCTTTTAGAAAATCATTAACCTGTGTAAGGCCAAGAATCTCGAATGATGCGATAAGGAAAGCAATAACAACAAACCATCGAACAAGCTCACCTATGAACTTGCCTGAATTTAGTGTGAAACCTGATTTTCTTGCTAGATCTTCAACACCAGCTGCTTTTAAAGCGCTATCAACCTTAATAAGCCTGAAAAGTTGTTCAACAACTTTTGAAAGCGATGCACCTACAACCCAGCCGATAATAAAAATTATAACGGCTACTAAAAGTGCTGGCACGAAACTCACGAAACCTAACCAAAGGTTTGCAAATGACTGCGAGAGCACTGAACCCCATGTCTGCAATATCATAATATTGTGTTAATGATTATTTATAACCCTTTTATTATAACATAGTTTTTTTTGATGCAATAGCAAATTAGGGGCAGAATTATGAATTAAGAATTAGGAATTAAGAATTAAGAAAGGCTCAAAATTCGAGAAAATGCCGGGCCCTTCGGGCCCGGCATTTTTTTATTCCTAATTCCTAATTCTATCCAAGATTCATCTTATCCAACACCACCTCATGATTAAAATCTAAAATGTCTCGTACTAACTTATCATACATATCAACCCTATATTTGAAATCTGCTGTATCAAAACATGAGTATCGAAGCTCTCTACCCATTTCAGCTTCCATAGATTTTATAGAGGTCTCTAATTTTGCTTTACTTATAGAATCTCCTACTACCAATAAGTCTATGCGTGAATCAAAATCCTGTATAAATACACCAGTAATTACTACAAATTTTAATTTTCCTGTCTTTGAAAGCTTTGAAACAATTTCGCTATGAGAAAAAGGAGCCGTTTTAATAAGAAGCTGTTGTAAAGCAGAAAGTAAAGGAAACTCAGGATTTACATACCAGCCCTCCACCCTCTTTTTCACTGGCTTACCATATCTTTCAAACTCTTTAAAAAATGTTCGCTTTTTAATAAAATTAATTTTCTCAAGACTTCCTAATTCTTTACGCACGTTTGCCGAAGAAGATTTGGAACGTTCAGAGATCGTATCTTTATCAAAAATATCTCTCTGATTAAAAAGAAACAATTTTATAATTTTAACCTTTGCCGAACTACCGAAAAGTCGTTCGAGGATTTCTGTCTTGTTCATCCCGTTTAGAAATTTAATTTATAATCTGTATCAAACATTACTTGTATTATACCACTTATGATATTTAGGAGCTAGGTCGCCCCTCGCAGACTTACGCAAACTAAACGCAGACGACGCAGACTTAAAATGCGTGACGCCTCCGGCGTCACGCATTTAGTGTTATGTGTTATTTGTTATGAGTTATAAGTTATCTAGCCAATAAACCCAAAAAGCGCCAAGCTTGCAAGTATTATAATCGCAAAAACTGCTATAAAAATTAAAGATGTTTTATCTATCATTATTTGAACATTATAACAAAAAAATCAATAATCTTCGAGTATTTACTCCAAAAAAACTATTAAAAAGACGCCACCTTTATTACTTGCTTTTTTATCAATATTATGATATAATACTAGATAGCTTAGAACCTTCAAAAAACCTTTGTTTTCCGCATCTTTTTGCCCACACACCCCTGTTGTCAAAAAGATGCGGACAACAACTACACCGTGTCACCAAAAAAAATGACTACTATTCAACACTTCATCATTCAGCATTCGGCAATCATCGCAACTTTGTTATTTCTCGACTTAGCATTCGGAATAACATTGATATTCTTCGGACTCAGTGGGTGGAAGAAGGCCCCATTTCTGCCTAAGTGGCAACAGGTGTCGTTCTTCATTTTAGTGGATGTCTCATACGCCGTTGCTACTTTTGGACGGCGGTTAAACACTAAAGACCCGGGGAGACAAATTGCTCAACTACCAGTTGAGATCACGATTATGTTGTGTTTTTGGTGGGCTTTGGTTTTCTGTTCCATCGCCTCAAATCTGACCAAGACATCGGACTATCCGGAAACCAAAGTGGTATAACTACGGTTGATATTCCAAAGCGTGCGAACTACCAAGTTCGCACGCTTTTTCTTTTCAAAAATTTATTTACCTAAACATCCCAGCAAAAAAATCAACAATTTTAGAAAGCACACTAGCCGATGCTCCTGATGAGAGAGAATTTGCAAGATCGGTGTTTGAGATTTCACTCTCACCCTTCCCTCCTTCAGATTTGTTAACATCATTTTCTGAAATAAGTCTTCCATCTTCTATACCAGTAAATTGCGTCAAATTATTCTCTCCTGCGTAAGTTAAATTGAGTTCTTCTTGAAGCATTGCCAATTTCTGCGAAATTTCTGTAATTTGTTTTTGTTTTTCTTCGCCCAAAACTTTAGACGTTTCAAAAGCCAATTGATTATCTGGATACACCACCCCCAATTTATCACTTTCAGAAACTGACCCAAGCATTGAAAATGGGATTTTCATATTTCCATTTGCTGAAATAATTGTATCTCTTGGCAATAAATATTCCCTATCATTTCCTTTTATTTTCCATCCACCAATATTTAAATCTGTCGAATTCTCATTTATAAATTCTACATAAAAATCTGTATATACCATCTTCACTTTCGGTTCAATTATTTTCACTTTTGTAATATCCACAGCATCCTCTTCGCCTGAAGAGGAATTTAATACCACATTATATGTACCAGCGAAAAGATACGTATGGCTCACGACATTTCCTTCTGCTGAAGATCCATCCCCAAAAGTCCAATAATATCTTGCTCCCGAAATACTTTTACCAGTTTTTTTGTCTTGCGAATAGGCTTTGAATTCTAGAGGTGTATGCAAAAATCCCAGCCTCTCCCTCCCCGCCTCCACATTTAAATTTAAAGGTTCATATGTAGAAAGTGAGACAGAGCTAGAATATACATAACATGATCCGCCCGAATTATTTGAGGGTGTCGAAGACGTGGCCGTACTTGTTGCGACAGGAAGAGTTGTGGTTCCTTCACTCGGTGGATCTGGGGGGATAACAACTGAAGTAATTTTAATCTCTTGTGTTGCGACTAAAGAATTAATTGTATTATTTGTTTTCGCAGTAATAGTATAAACACCTTCGGTACTATCCTTATAGCAAATACTTTTATTATAATCACCTGTCGATAAATAATTGGTAGGGCTTTTTGTTGGCGTCGTACAACTCACAAAAGCACTTGCTCCGGTAGGAGATGTTGTTTGAAACACATCAAATCTTATAGTTTCAGGTGCTGGTACCTTATTTCCTAAAGCGTCTTGAATTTGTAAAGTAAGATTTTTTGAAACTTCATTAGGGGCAATAGTTTGTGGTTCGGTTATAAAAACAAGTTTTGCTATATTTGATGTATCTGCCAAAGCTATATTTGTAAAAGAAAACACCACCCCCAAAAATAAAACAAACAGTATAAATTTTTTCATAAAAAAGATTATAAAGAAACAAGGGTCTAATTACAAAATTATATCACTATAAATATTTATTCAAAGCAAGAACAAACATTGAAGCAAAAATTATCCACCGCCTATCTTTTCCTCTTTTTACTTTTTTACTAATTCCTAATTATAAATAACTAAAGATGATGCCCAATAAATACTCAAATAAAAATGATTAAGTATAAGTATTCAATAAAACAAATACTCAACCTGTGATACACATTTCGCGGTAGTGAGCTTAGGTGAGTTCAATCTGAGGGCTATCAGATTGAAAGACGGAGCACGACGGTGCGAGTCAAGGCTATGAGATTTTTCAGTAGAAAAATACTCAGAGCACTAAGCGCAAGACCGGAGGCTGACGAGCCGAGGTATGGTCAAAAAAATTTTCAACAGAAAATTATTTTTGACAAATGTGTATCAATATTATGTATCAGTGTTATTTATTTTTAAAATTAAAAGTTATATAATTACTATATGTCTATTACATTTGATATTTTAAAAGAGATGTATAATAAAGAACTAAATTACAAAGGATACAGGTGTAATATTTTTGGTATACCAAAACTTTCTGTTTATGAGAAGAGGGCTCTATCACTGGCACTTAATAGATTAATAAGATTAGCATATGTTATAACAGAAGGAGAGCAGTGGAAGCTAACTGAAAAAGGAAAGCAATATTATATTCAAAAGCGAAACTCCTTTAAACAATTTGATTCTTTAGTTGGCAATACCAAACAGAGACTCATTTTAATTTTTGATATACCTGAACCGAGGAAAGCTGAGCGAGACTGGCTCAGAGCGCAATTAAAAAATCAAAATTTCAAATTGATTCAAAAAAGTGTTTGGGTTGGGCCATCCCCTCTCCATAAGGATTTTGTTAAGTATTTAAAAGAGATAAAACTTACTAACTGTATCAAAACATTCAAATTATCTAGATCTTAAATTAAAAAACTAAAAAATCTTTAATACTTAAAATGATACACATTTCGCGGTCGCGAAATGTGTATCATTTTAGTTTAGTTTGGTTTTACTTTTTTTGTAAATATTTAGGTTTTTTGTGGGAGTGTTTTTATAATTATTTTGTTATTTTGATTTTCTTTTTGGAACAATTATGAGATAAATTGATTTGATGAGGAGGATGAGGATAGTGAGAATCAGGAATACTTTACTTAGACCACTGGCCACAAGTGTACGGTCGAAACAAATCATTCCGCTACAAAGCGGTGATGTCATCACCACAAGAAAAAATGCAATAAATACATATGGCAACATTATTTTCATCCAAGTTTTTAAGAATGAATATGGAAAGAAAATAAGGAGTGCGATGGAGGAGATTATATATGATAATGATCGGTATATAGGAACCCAAATACCATAAAACCAATCTGATTCGCAAAGATCATCCACATTAGAGCAAATGTTTAGAATTTTAGGATCTTTAAAAAAATCAGCATACCAAAACAGTGCTCCCAAAATTAGTACTACAATAAACAAAATTATTCTATGTTTCATTTAAATTAAATTATTTAATAATCGACTAAGCATTTGAAGCATTGTCTCTGAATCTGTGATGTTTAGTTTTTTCTTTTTTCTATCATTTTTTATATCCCTATCCCCTTTGTGTTTTTTATCAATTTCTTCCGTTTGGTGTTTTTGATTTATCGCAAAATCTTTACTAAATTGCTTTATCTTAATAATAGCACTTTTTGTCTTATTTTTCTGTAAACTTTTAATAGTTGTGTCTATTTTTTTATATATTTCATTTTTTGTTTTTGCGCTTGCTGAAAATGTTTCTACAGTCTTTCGTAGTATTTGTAAATAAACAATTGGATCAAAATCTGCATTTGGATTTATTGTAAAGTCATTTTTGCCATCTCCATTTACATCAATCTTTATTAAAACACTAGAGCTTCCTGTTGATGTTGTGGAGAATTGTATTTCCCCTTTCATATCAGGAGATGTCGGGATATCCACAAACTCCGAAGAACTGAGAGTCTCCCCGCCAGAAGAAAGAGTATTTGCTTCAAATGTAAACGTGCCCACATCAAGCCCCTGTAGCTTCACAATGTATGCTGTACCCTCATCGAGCAAAACATATTTCCCTTCTCCAAATTCCATATATCTACTTCCGGGAATATTTTCCTCCACTGCCTGCAAATCAGAATTTGGATTTGGATTTTTTATAAGCCCCGTGTGTCGGCCTTCACTATCATAAACATCTATTGATACTGGTGAATGCAAAACTAACTCCTTTTTCTTATCTAAGGTAATTGGTTTTTCTTTGGTTATATATTTTGATAATTCTATATCAGAATTTATTAAAATATTTTTAACAAAATCCAAAGTTGGACTAGTTTCAAAAATATCTTTATGAATAAATTCACGACCAGCATCAAAGTTAAATTTTTTCAAATCCAAATAATAAGTACTCGAACCAACAGTTGCACTCGGCGCCACAACTGTTTCGTCCCCATCACTAGTGTATAAAGGCTCCCTATCAAAAGTATTAACTTTAAAACAACCAGTTCTATCTGGCACACACACTTCCTTCCCAATATATTTTATTCCTCGAATAGTTGAAACACCCCACCCTGCTAGCTCTGTCACTTTAATATTTTCTGGAATGGCCAAATTATCTATCACATCATGGTTTGTTTTGGCCAGTGAAAGCATCGGCGCTTTTAAAACATTTGGAGTTGTGGTATCTGTATCTGCTGGCTCTACCCTTCCATCTTTTCCTAAAAGAAAATCTTGAAGCTCGCTCGCACTATCAATATTATCTCCGTATATCGTTCTATAATTTTTAAATTTATCTACCGAGGCGTCAAACTCAATCACTGGTGAAGCCACCTTTTTAAAATATTCATCACTTGGTAAAAGATTATATGCACCCATCATATTTTCTCCCAAAGTTCTTGCTATACTTTTTTTCACAAGAAAACCTTTTAAAATTTCCTGTTCATCTCCGTGAAGCAAACTAGCTACGGCTGTGGGTGTGCCAAGCTCTGGAGACGCCACCATAATAAGCTCATCTATCAAACTCTCTTTCCCTCTTTTTTTAAATTCATTGATTAAAGTTTTTGCCACAAGCCCGCCATTACTGTGTGTCACAATGGAAACTTTTCCAGTCTGTGAAGAGCTGGCTGTTTTTATAATTTCATCAATAATGTTATATGTCTTCCCATTTTCTAATTTTACCGGCTCGATAACTATTTTATTCAAATCCATTCTCCAATCATAAGGCAAAGCTTCCCAAGCGTTTATTTTTTTCTCCAAAACTAGTCCATCCATCATATCCACAAAACTTTTATACACATCTGAATCGAACACACCTGCACCAACATTTGTTCTTTCTATAATATCTCTCGTGTAAACATCATATAGGCTTTTTCCGTTTTCATCTAAATAAAGCCACTCTACATCTTGATTTCTGTTCGGCTCCCAAAGTTGGTTTTCCGAAAGTAAACCTTTTGTATAAAGCCGGCTCGCCTGAAGCCCGGGAATAAAAACAACATTTGAATTGCCTGTTTGAGCAGTACCACCTAAAAGTGTTGCAAATACTGTTATTTTATTTGACACGGAAGCATTTGCAAGTTTTGAACCAATGATACACAGAGGTGGCGTTTCTAAAGAATTAATCTCCAAATCACACTTAAAAATTTCTCCTTTTAGACTTAAAGGGAGTGGATCGCCATTGACATATTTATCATAATCAGCTGGGCACTCTCCCTCAAAACAAGGCGACTTAACAGAGATTGTCCAGTTATCAGATAAATCTAGGGGTGTTACTCCATCTTCATTTATAAAATTGAGCCCACCCACACCAATAATAGAGTTCCTGTCTCGTTCAATTCCATACCCTAAATCTTCAGTCTCACCATCCTTTGGCACAACCCTTATATATGGACATAAGTTTGTAGTTGGTTCAATACAATCGCCAGTTTCTTCATCGAAATTTTCACAACGACTGATGGCATTAATTTTATATGGGGCAGTGCCAATATATGATGATTCTGGACCAGCCGTTATTTGAAAATCAGTGGAGGTGGCTTCAAGTGTTTTCAAAGTAAAGTCGACAGATTCTTTATCCACATAAAAAGTTGACCAATATGCAAGAGAATAATAAGTGACAAAAGCTGATAAACCTATAAACAAAAATAGAACAAAAAATATTTTAAAAATATTTTTTGCTTTAAAATTAGCAATTTTCATAATAGAAAAATTATATCACCTATATATTTTTTTTACATGAATGCCGAAAAATAATCTGTGGATAACTCAAGAAAACAACGAACGTAGTGACTATGTTTTTCTTGATCCCAGAAATCCGACCCACTGGAGAATTACCTGGGATCCATCCTCGATGTCTGGAGGAGGCCGGGCCTCCCTCTAGGGTTTCTCTTCCTGCCCTATTTCGATTTCCCCACCATCAAAATTTATCCATTCTTCAATCATAGCTTCGAAATCTGTACTTGTGGAAAAATATTCTGGAAATTCTTCTTTATTCAAAATCGCTCCTTCTTCCCTTTCTTCTCCTATATAGTCTTTGTAGCTTGAATATTTATATTCCTTCAAAAATTTCTTCGCCTTCTCCTTGTCATTAATCTGTTTCTTTTTCCAACCCTTATCAATTATCCCAATAGGATTCAAATGAATATATGTATATTGATATTTTAAGTATTCATCCGCACCTAAGTGCTTTGCCTTAAATCTACCTTCAAACAATGATCCTGTTCTAAAATATTTTTTATTAAAATATAAAGAATATGCAGTTGATAATTTATGCATAAATATACTAATACCTGAGTAGTTATTTGAAGGGCGAACCTCTAGAATTTCTTTTAGCAAAAGATGAAAATGGTTTGGCATTAAGCACCAAGAACCTATTGCGACTAATCGCTCCCCTCTTTCTATATCTTTAAACTCTATTTTTTGACCCTTTACAAACACCCGATCATATTCAAATTCATTTTTGCTATTGCAAATATACAAAAGTTTTACAAAACGTTCATAGTCTTGTTTATCAAGAAAAACTATTCTTCTATCAACTCCCCGATTATATCCATGAAAATATTCACCGAGAGCGAAGTCTAAATTTCGAGTCATTTAATAATTATACATCAGTCAACACAAAAAACACTTCCTTATAATTTAGGAAGTGTTTATTTGCAATATTGAGTCTGGGGGAGGTTGAGCTTCCGTAGAGAAGAATTTGTTTTTGGGGGAGGTTGAGCTTCCGTAGAGAGGTTGAGCTTCCGTAGAGAAGAATTTGTTTTTGGGGGAGGTTGAGCTTCCGTAGAGATTTGGGGGAGGTTGAGCTTCCGTAGAGAAGAGGTTGAGCTTCCGTAGAGATTTTCTTTGGAGGAGGTTGAACCTCCGGAGAGACATCAGTCAACACAAAAAACACTTCCTTATAATTTAGGAAGTGTTTATTTGCAATATTGAGTCTGGGGGAGGTTGAGCTTCCGTAGAGACTGGGGGAGGTTGAGCCTCCGGAGAGATTCAACAAAAGATGATAATGATTTGGCATTAAACACCATCCACCGATAGCAACAAGTTTATCCCCTCTTTCTATATCCTTAAGTTCTATTCTTTGACCTTTCACAAACACATCATCAAAATCAAATTGATTTTTACTATTGCAAACATACAATAGTTTTACAAAACGTTCATGATCTTGTTTATCAAGAAAAATTATTCTCTTATCCACCCCACGATTGTATCCGTGAAAATATTCACCGATAGAAAAATCAAAAGTTCTATTCATAACAATAATATTATACATCAACAGCCGTAGAAAACACTTAAATTAGGTTTGGGGGAGGTTGAACCTCCGGAGAGAAGTAGAAAACACTTAAATTAGGTTTGGGGGAGGTTGAACCTCCGGAGAGAAACAATATTATACATCAACTTTGGAGGAGGTTGAACCTCCGGAGAGAAAAAACACTTCTCAATAATTTAAAAAGTGTTTATTTGTAATTTTGAGCTTGAGGGAGGCCGGGCCTCCGTAGAGAGCAGGGCTTTTGGTGTTTATATGATTTGGATTAAGACAAATATTTAGACAACGAAAAAACCCACTCTTTCGAGTGGGTTTTTTCTAATCTTACGAAATTGCTTTCGGGAGATTTTTCAAAACAAGCTACAGATTAAAGTGTCTGTGAATTTGTTCGGAATGTATCTGAGATGTATGTAACTGTACCTAGACTTGTTGTTACAGACATTACTCGAGCGTGAACCGTATCACCGGCTGTGTATGCACCATTTGGAGCAACAAATCCGAAGTCAACATTGAATCTAGCATTTGCACCATCCGCAATTGTGTATGGTCCACTACCAGTAACTCCTGATGTTGGTTTTGAATAAGTTCCTGTTGAAGATGCTACAAATGAATCTCCCTTGTAGATTCCGATAACAACTGCACCTGTTGCTGCAATAGTTAGATCAGAACCTTGTGAACCTAGGTCAAATGCAAATGAAGCTGTGTATGTACTTGAAGCTGTATTTCCATTTGATCGGCCTGTAAGTGTTGGTGTGCCAACAAGTGTGTAAACAGCACCTGCTGTCTGAACACTCATCTGCTCTCCTGTTGCTGAACCTGAAAGGTAAGAGTTTCCTAGAGAATCACCAACTGAGTTTTCTGCATCAACATTTGATGTTGTAACTGAAAGCACAGAAACTGTAAGTGTCTTCGCTGTTGATGTAGCATTTCGAACATCATACTTTACAGTCAAAGATTTTGTTGAATCCTTTGAAACTGAAAGATCAAGATTTGAGAATGTTGCAAGACCAGTTGTTGTGTTTACAGAAGCATTTGATAGTTCTGTTGAACCATCATACAAGTATACAGTTGGAATTTCACTTCCTGATACTGCTGTACCTGTTGCAGATACTGTAAGATCATTGATCAAAACATTATCCTTTTCTGCCTTAACGTTAAAGATCAAACCTGCAACCTTATCTGACTCATTTTTATCTGAACCAGCAGAAGCAACAACAGTTGTTGCTTTTGGTGATGCTGAACTAAGTGAGAATTTCAACGCTGCGCTGTTTGTTAGAGTCTGAGCGATTGTGAAAGTCTTTGTAACTGTACCAGCTGTATTTACTGTGTACTGATCAAGACCGGCACCATCTACACCTCGTACTGACTGAGCAACTGTCTGAATTGTTCGAGAAGTTGATCGTTCTGTTGAGTCAACTGAAGGTCGTACATCAACTGCAATTGTAAGAACCTTTGAAGTATCTTTCTTTACAAGAGCATTGAAGCCTGTAAGAGTGATGTAGTATACTCCACCCTCCTTAACAACTGTTGAAGAATTAAGGTCTGCTGAAGCTAGAACTGTTGAACCATCCATTACATAGATCTTTGAAAGAACTTTGTTATAGATTGAACTTGCAGAACCTAGATCAAGCTTGATTCTCTGAACAGAAATATCTGAAGTCTTTGCTTCTAGCTTAAGACCCATAATCTTTGCCTGTGTATCACCTTCATATATTGATGAAGCTGTACCAGCACTTGATGATGTTAGAGAAACTGTACCTTCAACACCTGGTGTTGTGATACCTGTTCCTGTTGTTGGAGTTGTTCCTGGTGTTACTACTGGTGTAGCTTCGCCATTAACTGATGTTCGTGTTAGTGGACCAAAGTATCCAGCTGCTGGTGTGATTCCCTTTGCTGTTTGGTACGCTGCAAGAGCTGCTTTAGTCATAG
>CAYZZT010000023.1:0-11447 GCA_964483025.1 uncultured Candidatus Saccharibacteria bacterium
AACTGCAGGAAATGATACGATGAGTAAATGCTCATTCTTGGATTGGAAAATACTGCGCGTTTATGCTGACTTATTCTATGATTTAAATCAGTAGAATAGCCAATATATGGACCCTCGTTTGTTTTTAATACATATACGTAGAACATGATATATTTTTAATGAGCAAAGCGAATATAAAAATCATCACCCCGCCCATCTTTTTGTATTTGTGGGCGGGGTGTAGATATAGTCAAACCGCCGATTAAGATTCTCTTAATCCCGCCCTTAGGATTCTCTTAATCCCGCCCTTAAGATTCTCTTAATCCCGCCCTTAAATACGTAAAGAAGGGCGGGATGAAGGAATTTATAGTCGCTTCGCTCGTTAAATTCTCTTCACCTGCAAAAAATCCAACTCCACCGGTGTCTCACGGCCAAACATCGCAACAAGCACTCGAACTTTTCCTCTACTTTCATCTACTTCATCAACCTTACCTTCCAAATCTTTAAATGGACCATCGGCGATAATTACTGAATCATCTTTTGATAGGTCAATTTTATGTTTTGGAGTACCAGCATTCATTCGGCGGAAGAGCTCTTCCACTTCTTTTGGATTTAAAGGCACAGGTGTTGTTCCAGCACCCACAAAGCCAGTCACTCGAGGAGTGTTTCGAACTGCATACCAAGAATCATCTGTTACTATCATCTCCACAAGAACATATCCTGGGTAAATTTTTTCTTCTTCCTCAATTCGCTTATTACCTTTAATTTTAATTTTCTTTTCTGTTGGAACTATCACATTAAAAATACGATCCTCCATACCAAGAGATTCGATACGCTGTTTTAAGTTACGCACAACAGCATTTTCATAGCCAGCATAAGTATGAAGAGCATACCAATGTTTTTCGCCGGTTATTTGTTGTTTGGCCATAGTTGGTTAAAATTAAGAATTAATAATACTTCCCAAAAGTTTTGAGAATGAGAAATCAGCGAGTCCTAAAAAGAAAGCAACGAGCACAGAAATCAAGATGACGAGCAGTGTATAAGAGACGGCCTGTTTTTTTGTGGGCCAGCTTACATGCTTCATTTCACCTTTTGTATCTTTAATATATTCTATAAATCCCATAATATTTTTACCCAGTGGGTTTTTGTTATTAAAAAGAGCCCCTTCGGGCCTTCTGTTATTACCCCCTTATTATACACCCGATGGGCTAGGAAGTCAATGTTTTAAACTAGTTTGTAGTGAGTAGGTTGTAGATTAGATTAGTTTGTAGTGAGTAGTGAGTAGGTTGTAGAGAATACAAAATATACAGAAAACGAGCGAGGCCAAAGGCCTCGCTCGTTTTCACTACTCACCACTCACTACAAACTACTTACTTTTTCTGTCCTGCCACTTCTGCACTGTCACCAAAAGGGGTGAGCCAAGAAATACTGAAGAATATGTTCCCACTGTAATACCAATTAGAAGTGCAAGAGAAAACATTCTTGTGGCATCTCCACCAAAAATAAACAAAACAACAAGAGCCAAAAGAGTTGTAAGTGAAGTATTGATAGAACGTACGAAGGTTTGATTAATACTTTCGCCAACTATTTGTTCAAAATCCTTTTTATCTCTTTCATCTTTTGATATACGTAAATTTTCTCGGACTCGGTCAAACACCACAATCGTATCATGAACAGAAAAACCAAGAACCACAAGAAGTGCGGTCACGAAAAGTGTGTCAATTTCTACACCTTGAAAATGCCCAAGAAAAGCAAAGACTCCGGCTGGCACAAGCACGTCGTGAGAAAGCGCAAAGACTGTAATAAGACCATATTTCCAAGAAGCCACTGGCTCTGAAACATGTCTAAAAGCAAAAGTTATAAAGAGAACAATACAAATAAGAACGATGAAAATTGAAACCAAAGATTTTCTCATTGCTTCAGCCCCCAAAATTGGACCGATTGAAGAAAATTGTTTTACAGAAAAACCATCCTCTTTGGAAAGCACATCTTCCATAGCCTGTCGTTCAGAATCTGTAATAGATTTAGTTTTTATTAAATAACCATTGTTTCCTATTGGCCGTACAGATGCATCAAAATTTAATGGTGTAAGTGATGCTTGCACAACATCCTGTGTTGGAATATTTTTTGTATATTCTATTTCTAGTGCAGCCCCCCCTTTAAAATCAATTCCTGGATTGAGCCCCCAAAAAGTAATTGCCCCAATTGAGCCAACCATAAGAATAGCTGAGATTATGTAGAATATTTTTCTGTATTTAACTATATGCATGTTTGTAATTTTTAATTGACTAAAAAATAACGAGTGAAACGAATATATTTTTTGTCATCCTCGCGAATGCGGGGATCCAGGTTCTGAATTCTCAGACTGGATTCCTGCCGGATTTTATCCTCGTGGATACGGGGACAGGAATGACAACAAAATTATCTAAAGACCCCAGAACTAAACAAGAATCGACTTATCTTGCCATCTTTCATATTAAGAGCCAAAAGAAGCGTTCGTGTTGCTGTAATTGCTGTAAACATACTCGTCAAAACACCAATTCCGAAAATCAAAGCAAAACCTTTCACTACTGAAGAAGACGCAAAATAATAAAGTACGAGAGCTGTAATTATACTTGAAGAGTTTGAATCGCGAATTGAAGTCCACGCTCTGTGAAAACCTTCTCGAATAGCACTATCTAAATTTTTTCCTCTTTTTAATTCTTCTTTTGTTCTTTCAAAAATAAGAATGTTTGCATCCACCGCCATACCGATAGAAAGGATGAAAGCTGCAATACCAGCTGCAGTTAGAGTCACATGAAGAAGTTTAAAGATAACAAGGTTAAGTATTGTGTAAAGTGCCAAAGCGACAACGGCCACAACACCGGGCAAGCGATACCAAATAATAAGAAATGTTGCTATAACAATAAAAGCAATTAGACCTGAAAAAATACCCGCCTTTAATACTTTTGCTCCTAAAGTCGGCCCCACACTTTGTGTAGAAAGAAGTTCAATAGGAACAGGTAGTGCACCATAATTTAAATCTCGTACAAGTTGTTGGGCACTTTTTGTGTCAAAATTACCAGAAATTTGTGCTTTTCCATCAGTAATTTCAGAACGAATTACTGGAGTTGTAATAGGTTGTCCATCAAGAAAGATCGCCAGAACCTGCCCTATGTTTTCTTTTGTAATTTTCGCAAACAAGACCTTGCCTTCAGTATTAAAAGTAATTCCCACAGTTGGTTGACGAGTTGTTGGGTCAAGTTCCACAACGGCTTTTTGTAAATATTTTCCATCAAGCCCTGTAGAAGCAAAAGCATCTTCCAATTTCATATTTTCTGTACTTGTTGCATTTTTATATGCTTCTGTGGCAATGCGAAATTCTAATGAGGGGGTCTTTCCAATAAGTTCCACGGCCTGCTTCACATCTGTAACTCCAGGAAGCTCTACTGCAAGACGATAATCTGCGCCTTCACTACCTAATGCTCCACCAGTTTCAACTTGCACAGTTGGTTCTGTTACTCCAAAAAGATTTACACGCCTTTCAATAACATCACGAAGTGACTGCATCGCACTATTCACATCACCACCCGCAATTTTAGAAACATCTGCTTTATAAGTTAGGTGTGTACCGCCATTTAAGTCCAAACCTAATTGGAATGGAAATTTACTAAAATATGAGCTCGGAACATTACTTGAAGCATAAATACCATATCCAAGAAAAGCACCGGCGATTAAAAGGAGAATAGCTCCCATGCGTGTTTTTGTCATCTTATGGCCAATTATACGCATATTTGGCTCCAAGTCAAAAGGCATATTAGTTTGTAGTTGGTAGTGAGTAGTGAGTAGTGAGTAGTGAGTAGTAAAAACGAGCGAGACCTTCGGTCTCGCTCGTTTTTCTTGTTTTTGTATTTTTCTACAAACTACTAACTACTCACTACAAACTATCCTACCGACCTTTCTGCGATAATAGTTGAGCCACAGTTCGTAAGGCAATCTTTAAATCAAGTAAAAAAGATCTATTTTTTACATAATACAAATCATATGAAAGTTTATTTTTTGTCATTGAAACATTTTCCTCGTGATGTGGATGTTCTCCATAAATCTGCGCCCATCCAGAAAGACCCGGTTTTATTAAATGTCTTACATTATAATATGGTATCTCTTCATTATATTTTTCTACAGCATTGAAAAATTCTGGTCTTGGCCCAATTAGTGATATATCTCCACGAATAACATTCCACAATTGTGGCAACTCATCGATTCTGGTTTTTCTTAAAAATACACCAAATTTAGTTACTGTATTTTTAATTCCCTCCTCTTTCCATTTTCCTCCATCATTTGCAAAAGCCATTGTTCTAAATTTCAACATCTTCACAATTTTATTATTTTCACCTACTCTGTCTTGAATAGAAAACAATTCTTTTCCGTCTTCAATTTTTAATCCAACATAAACGAACGGATATATCACAAGCGATATAATACCAAGAATAACCGCAACAATAATATCCATTATCCTCTTCAAAATATCATAAACAAACTTTGGAGAAATTGAAATATTTTCAATAAACCACCCATCTTTCAAGGTTGAAAGAGGGATTCTATCAAAAATATCTTCATATACCTTGCCCATCTCTAGAAAATTTACACGAGAGAAAATAAGATTATAAAAACTTGCCAGTATTGGCTCGACTTTTTTGTGTCGGACATCAATTACGATAGTTTCAATACCTTCTTCCATTACCTTAAGAGCAACATCCTTTTCAAAATCAAACGGTTCAAGATTATCAACATTAACAAAAGAAGAAAAATAAAAGTTATACCTATTGTTATTGTTTACCTCTTCATATAATTCTTTCATTTCGTGCCCAGCTCCCACAAGAATAGCCTTCTCTCGATTTTTTGAAATGAAAAAATTAATTCCATAAAGTCTCCAATAGAATATAAAACCAAATGAAATAATTAAATAAATAATAAGGGTTGTTTTAGGGGCTATACCAAAAATAGGAACAAAATAGAAAAACAAAAAAGCAACCACCATATTTGTAATATGGGCATTTAAAATAATCCCTGTTATACGACTCCTTAAAACACTTGTATGCTTTTCATAAAGACCTGCAATAAAAAAGATAAGCACCCAAACAATAAATAATATTGAAAATGGCAAAAGAAAACTCTTTAGCAAAATTAAGCTCGGAAAAGCCCAAGAACGGACAAAAAGTGTTACCCATAAAGCCAAAGAAAAGGCAATAATATCACCTAAAAATAAAACTAGTGCTTCCCTTTTATTTAGAATTGTCATAGCGGGTATAATACAACAAAACGAACCAAATGGCCATAACGTTGTAAATGTTGTAGATGTTCTAATGCGGGTTTCAAAACATCTTGAAGAGTAGAACACTTAGAACAAATAGAACAATATACCTTTTGACTTAAAAAATCTTATGCTATAATACCAATATATCAATTAACTAAACTCTAATGCCCCCAACCAATCAAGCACAAACAGAATCAGCATTTGCAAACTTTTTGATAAATAAAGGAATTGTAAAAAACGAGTCTTCTGCAAATATAGTTATGATTGTTTTTGTAATTCTTTCCTTTATTCTTTGTTATAAGCTTTTATTCTAAAAGAACATGTCCGACTTTGAAGTAATAGATAAAGGTAATTTAGGCAACTCAAATGCGAGATTACAACAAGAAACAGTATCTGGAAAAGGGATGCTTGGTTTTCTTATGAAAAAAGGGATTGTTAAAAGTGAAAATGCCGGAAACTATGTTCTCATAGGTGTGGCACTATTTTTCTTCGCTATGTCCATTTTGGCATTTATAATACTTTAATCGACACTAAATAATCTCCGGAGGTCCATCTCCGGAGGTCGGTCCTCCCCTTAAAGGGCGTAGCAAGGTCAGACCTTGATATTACTAATTATTAAACACGAGCGATTTGCCTTTGGCAAATCGCTCGTGTTTTTGTATTCTAATTTTTAATTTTTCTTTTTTAATTTTTAATTTGATTAGTATCCCACAAACTCATTCTTCATCAAATCCCTGTGCGCTGGCCTTGAGTAGCGAGCCATCCCGATCATGATTCCAAGTCCCGCAAATTCTGTCACAAGGTGCGAACCTCCGTAACTCATAAACGGCACTGGGATACCCGTCACGGGCAAAAGCCCAATATTCATTCCAATATTTATTATCAAATGAGAAACGAAAAAAATTGCAAGCCCAGCACAAAAAAGAGTTTCAAAATTACTCTCACCTCTTATTGCATGTTTCATTATTCTAAATAAAATAATTGCAAAAAGAAGAAGGAGAATAATCACCCCAATAAAACCCCACTCCTCGGCAAAAGCTGCAAAAATGAAGTCAGTTTCATATTCTGGCAAAAATTTAAGCCTTGATTGTGTCCCATATCCAAGGCCCTTTCCTAAAATACCTCCAGAACCCACTGTCACCATCGCCTGATACGCATTGTATCCACTCCCTCGAATATCAGCGAGAGGATGAACAAAGTTCATAATACGCGCCTTCTGATACGGCTGTAGTCCGAAATTCCAAAGTCCTACAAATATTACAGCTCCTCCCAAAAGAACAAACAATAAATGTTTTTTTGAAATACCAGAAACCATTACCATTCCAAACCAAATTGCAAAAATTGTAAGTGCAGAACCAAAATCAGGGTGAAGTGCCACAAGAGCAAAAACAATAAAAGCATATACACCAGAAATAATAATATGTTTTATCTGTGCAATCTCAACATGTCTTCGAGAAAAATATTTTGCTAATACAATAATTAAAATAAGTTTCATTGGGTCGGATGGCTGAATAGAAAAAAATCCAAGATCAATCCAACTTTGAGCACCCTTGCTCACACTTCCCACCACAAAAAGAGCAAGTAAAGCGAAAACTCCAAAAGAATATAGAGACACAACAACACTTGTGCGTCGCAAAAAATGGAAATCCACAAAACTCAAAACAAATAAAATAATAAAGCCAACAAAAATCCAAATAAGCTGATGTAAAAAATATGAATCATTCCCCATAAAGGAATTCATCGTCACAAGTCCGGCACCTAAAATAGGAATAATAGCAAAAATTAAATACCAATCTATTTTTGATATACCCCGCGTCTTACCCTTCAGTCTTTCAAATATTTCCGCCATATTCTAGATAAATAATTTTGGGATAACTTCAATTTTTGTGGGCATCACTTTAAAAGGATACGGCCAAGTAAATGTAACTGGAAAAGTCTGATTTCCTTCTATTCTATCAATAAATGTTCTTGATGCGCCCATAGCATTTCCCGCCTCATCATATAAAATAGCCACCACTTCAATATTTGAATATGGATTAAAATCTTTATTAATTATATTTGTTATTAATTTAGGAGTACTTGTGGCTCCTATTAATGCATTGTTAGACGCTGACAAAGGAACATCTTTTGAGACCTGTCTTGTCCAAACAATTTCATCATCAAATTTAAATTCGATACGAACAGGAATTTGGCCACCTAAAGTAAGACCCGCCTCAACAATTGGTACAGATCTTTTTGCTGGAAT
This sequence comes from uncultured Candidatus Saccharibacteria bacterium, assembly GCA_964483025.1. Lineage (GTDB taxonomy): Bacteria > Patescibacteriota > Minisyncoccia > Phycocordibacterales > CAIZIN01 > CAIZIN01. The sequence continues at coordinate 7,521 of CAYZZT010000023.1, forward strand.
AGTTGTGGCGCCATGTCTTTCGTACATTGAGATCCCATCCTTATTTAAAACTCGAATTTGATAACCTACATCTTTAGCCCCAGCATTTGTATTTGGATTTTCTACATATATCACAACATTATAGACACCATCACCAACTAGGAAAAATCTCTTCCAGGAAACAACAAGGTCTGAAACTTGCGATTTACACAAAAGTTCACAAGGTCCACCGCAATCAATACCAGCTTCTTCTTGATTTTGTTTTTTATCAAAACATGTGGGAGGAATCGTATTTATTTTGTATACAATAAAAAGAATTGGAATAAAAGCAAGTCCAAGTAATAAAACAATAATTGAAGTTTGACGTTTTGATGCCCAGGTCATATGTTGTGATTATATCACAAGAGGCAGAATTAGGAATTAAGAATTAGGAATTGACACAAAATAAGAAATGTACTCATGACTATATTTTGTGTCATCCTCGAAGTCCGACTGAAAGGAGGACTGTCGGGGATCCATGCCCCGAACTAAGAATTAGGAATGAATACAAAATAAAACCGCGCAAGCTCCTGGGTAGGAACTCACGCGGTTGAAGAAATGGTTAGTAGGACCCACTTCGGTAAATCGCAACAATTGGCGTTCTGTCCAAGTTTTCATGAACAATTTTAACTAGCCAACGATGAAAAGTGCATGCGTAATTATCAAGGTCTTTTTCAACCATCCATTCGACACCACAAAGACCTGCATGAGGTCCATTGGCGCGAGCGTTGATATACTGATAATAAATCCAGATCACAATCCCTCTCTCACGCTCATTGAAAGTATCCCAGATTTCTTCTGCAGTCATCATTGTGTCCAGCTCAGGGGACAATTCTTGGCGGTCCCGAAGAGTGTTTACCCACTTGGCAATAGGCACCAAGTCCCTACGAAATTCAAAAGTTGGTGTAATGTCTATGTTTAAAGGAAGCAGTGAGGAGCATTTCTCAAGGAGCATTAGCTCCTCACTCTCATCAACCACCACATCCGGTTCAACAAGTCTACCCAGATAGCGATAGAGATTTCTCTCAGCAATCAGTCTGCTTTTGCGCAAACTGTCAAGCTCTCCTGCGATCCGAACTTCAACTTTCTCTTCACTTTCTGCTAGTATTTGTCTTACGTTTTTCATATTCGAATTCAGTGTGTAGGTCCACAATCTTTATGTATAGCGGAATTGCTAATACAGAAAGATATGCGAAACCACTACCAAAGTCGAATTTTTCCAATCTTTTTAAGGAACTTTACTTATTTTTTATTATAACATAGTTATGGAAATAATGCAAGGATTTGGAACCCTGCCCAAAATAAATGGCTCAGCAGAGCTATTTATTTTGGACAAATTCAAGTGTCTGTATTTCGGGTAGCCACGAAATACAGCCCGCTAACTTTATATATTGTATAGATGATACTCTTTACAAAATTGTCGAAGGTGTAAGTTTTGGGGAGCCTAGCGAGCGCGACGGCGCGAGCTCGAGGAATTTTCTAGCAAGAAAATATCCGTGCGACACAAAACTTATACCGAGAAAGATTTTGTAAAATTCAAGGTACGGCTAGCTACTGTCACGAGTATTTTCTTGAAACCACGTCAAAATTATTTTAATTATATTATACTTTTTTATTTTTTCTCTTAAGCCCTTCTTTAAAACTAGCTGTGAGCATTTCAATGTCCTCTTCTGTTAAAGGTTCACTGCCTCGACTATTTAGTAATTGATCAATTGCTTGATCAAGAATTTTCATATCAGAAACAAATTTTTCACTTAGATTAATTATTCCAGGATTTTCATTACCCATATTGAGTTTATTTAATTAAATTTATAATACCCTCTAAATTATTATTATACCATTTGTGATTAGCTACAACTAGCTACTGTCACGAGTATTTTTCTGCTGAAAAATCTCGCGACCCCGGCTCGGGCCGTCGCCATGCGCCTTTGAACTTGGGGCCCCAAACCCCAAGTTCAACCCCTCCAAAAATTTGACTGAGGGGAAAGGAGGTAGCCAGACAGAATACAGGGAAACTGAAATAAGAAAAAGGCCACCCGATTTGGGTGGTCTTTTTCTTATTTTAGTCCTGTGTTCTGGCGGCTAGCTACTTGTCACGAGTATTTTTCTGGTGAAAAATCTCGCGACCCCGACTCACTCGCCTTCGCTCGCTCCGTCCGTAAAATCCTTTCCCAAAGGATTTTACCCCTCCAAAAGAACTTTTACTTTTTGGATGAAGGAAAGTGGCTACGCCACCGGGACACAGGGGAATTGAAACCAAAAAAAATACCCACACGCTGCCCTTGCGGGCGCGGTGGGTATTTTTTTGGTTTTAGTCCTGTGTTCTGGCGGCTAGCTACTTTCCCCTCCAAAAGAGTATCATCGCTACTACAAGGCTTAACTTCTGAGTTCGGAATGAGATCAGGTGTGGCCCTCGCGTAAAAACCACCAAAACACAGGACTAAAACAAATCTTTGTAATTTCATTTCAGGTAAAAAATATTTCAAACAAACAACAAACGTCTTTCAACAACTTATTATTTGATTTTCAAATTTCCTAATAGGAATCGGGCAATTAGTACATCTCGGCTCCACACATTGCTGTGCTTCCACCTAATGCCTATCAACGTGATCATCTCTCACGGCCCTCAAACGATTCCTAATCTTGAAGTGGGCTTCCCTCTTAGATGCTTTCAGAGGTTATCCCTTCCCAACATAGCTACCCTGCGATGCTCTTGGCAGAACAGCAGGTACACCAGAGGTCAGTTCAACTCGGTCCTCTCGTCATGTCCACTTAACCAATTATTTTATTGTTAAGTTTCATCCCCTATCACTAGGAGCACAGACTATATCTTCATCCTCATAACCAAAGGTTATGGTCGGATGTTGGCGTATTACATACATGTCCCTGTCTTCCTTTTCAGCTTGGAAAACTTTCCGGAATCACATACGTCCGTTTGTTTACAAAAGCAAACAAACAAGTCGTTACGGGGTCAAACCTAATATCTGACACAAATCATACTTCGTTTTCTTTTTCTTAGTAACATAATTCTCTTGCTGAATTACTAAAATTAGATCAACGATTTTAATGAGTTGCATTTTAGATAGCACAATATATGCTAAATGAATATTAGATCGACTTCCCACGGTATTGTCTTAATTAATTTCTGGTCCTCAAGTAATGTATAACATTACCATTGTACTCTAATGGCCGGACCGGCGCAATAAGAGTTATCAACAGACCAGAAACATTAAGATTTCACCGTTATTAGCCACATTGTCATCACAAATTACTTCGTGAAGTAGCAAAATTTACTAGAGTCAAATCTTCTCAAGAATCAACGCCTGCAGTAGATAGGAGACCAACCTGTCTCACGCTTCTTGGGCCGAACATTTTTTAAAATGTTTTAGGCTTTTCACACATTACTGTGTGGAATGGACTATATCTTCATCTGCTTAGTTGGTAGTTTGTAGTTGGTAGTTTGTAGTAAATGCATGCATTTTCTACTCACTACTCACTAATTTTCTACTTACTAATTTAAGATGGTTAACGTTTAGTCTCTACGGGTGTTACAAATGTAAAATGAAAAATGTAAAATTGACTCAAAACAACGAGCGAAGCGATTATGTTTTGTGTCATCCTCGCGAATGCGAGGATCCAGGTTCTGAATTTTCAGACTGGATTCCCGCCTCCGCGGGAATGACAATGCATTCAATTTCTATTTTTTATTTTTTATTTTGAAACTTCCCTCGGTATTGCCGAATAAAATCTTGATACAAGTCTTATGATTCTGAATAAATATTCCTAATTCATAATTCTTAATTCATAATTCTACTTACGGTTTCACCGATATAAGTTAACTTTATACGCATGTTTAAAATACACACGTATTTGGTGTCATTGCATATTTCTATGCAAGACCGCCGTGAT
>CAYZZT010000024.1:0-10218 GCA_964483025.1 uncultured Candidatus Saccharibacteria bacterium
GGCTTCTCAGGCGCTTCTTCAAAATGTTCCTCACCAATGTCCCCAATAAATTCCGATGGAATTCCCATTCTTTTTTCTCCGAAAATTGTGCGAACACTTGCGCAAGATAAGAAAACTTTTTTCCCTGCTCTTGTTACCGCCACATACATAAGCCTCCGCTCTTCTTCTTCGTCTTTTTCTTCCCCATCTCTTCTGCTTGGGAAAAGTCCTTCCTCGAGTCCTGTCACAAATACATGATCAAACTCTAAACCCTTTGATGCGTGAATGGTCATAAGTTTCACTGCAGGTTTTTTTTCATCAACTTCATCTTGATCGCTTGCAAGTGCTGTTTCTTCGAGCATTTTTTCTATTCCCTCACCCTGTGGCATTGCATCATATTTTAAAGCTAAAGTCACAAGTTCTTTAATATTTTGAATTCTCTCAAGCCCTTCATCTCCCTCTTTCATTAAATATGTTTCTATTCCAGACTCTTTGAAAATAAATTTCACAACTTCACTTGGTTTTTTACTTGCAATTTCTACTTGCAACTTCGCAACAAAACGTCGAAACGAAGCCACGCTCTCCCCCGCTTTTCCGGGAAGTTCATGTTCTTTCCCTTCAATAATTTTTAAAAGAGTAACTTTTCCAATTCCTCTTGGGGGCACATTTATAATTCTTGTCAGGTCCGAAAGTGATTCAGGATTTAATGCAAAACGTATAAACGAAAGAATATCTTTAACTTCTTTTCTTTCGAAAAATCGTGTTCCAATAAGTTCGTAGGCTATTCCGTATGAAAGAAATGCTTCTTCAATTGCCCGCGATTGGAAGTTGGTTCTGTAAAGCACTGCTATTTGTTCGGGCTTCACACCTTGTTCAAAAAGTTCTTGGGATGTGCGCGCAATATATCGCGCTTCATCATTTTCATCATATGCAGTATAAAGTGAAACCTTCTCACCTTCAGCATTTTCCGTAAACATATTTTTCTCTCGGCGGTTTTTATTTTTCTTTATTATATCATTTGCTGCGCCCAAAATTGTTTTTGTTGAACGGTAATTTTGCTCAAGCACAACAATTTTTGCATCTGGATAATCATTTTCAAAATTTAAAATGTTTTCAATATCCGCTCCTCTCCAACTGTAAATGCAATTATGTACAACTATATTATTTGCAATATAGTTGTGTGTATTTTCTATATCTAAATCGTATACATCTCCGATGTATTCTCTTTTGGTTACTTTAATTACCTCATCCTCAATAATTTCATCTCCATCAAGTATTCCAATTTTCATTGTTGGGTGTAGGTTGCTTGCGGGTTGGAAAAGAAGTCTTTTATTTTTGGTCAAAAGAACTGTTTTAATGAGGGTGCTATCCGGAATTTTTTCAGAGAGTTTTTTTGCTAAACTTTCTGCCTCTCCATAATCGAGTCTGGCTATTTCAACTCGCCAATTATTAGCTTTACCTTTTCTAGTCCGAAATCCTAGTTTTTCAATAACTTCTTTTACTTCCAAATTATTACTATTTATTGAAATTCTCGTTAAACCCCAAGGATGATTTAAACTTTTTCTATTGTCGCTAAACATTGCAAGACGAATATTCAGTCTATTTCCAGAAGCATTCGAATTTGTTGTTCCTTGTGGGAAATAATGTGGATAATCAAAGGACATTTTTAGCTCATTTAGGAGTTTCATTGCACGTTCTTCCGTTGGAATATTTTTATATAGCTTGTTTAGGAGATCTTGCGTCCAAGACATCCTTCTTCCAACAACATGAAACACAATCATTGGAATTCCATAAAAGGTAGAAAAATACTGCTCAAAGTATTGAGCGTCGTCTCTGTTTGTACATACTTTTAATATCCACATTTTATCTGCATTTTCTTGGTTGCAACGAACCACTGGGCCAATTTGAGTCTGATTCTGTTTGGGGCTACGAATACCTTGAACTATTCCTATTCTAAATCCAAGACTCCTTTTATACATTAAATAAACATAGTGTATATTTTGAGTAACATTAAGCCCCGCAAAAACTATGTGTTCAGGGGTCATTTTGAGGATTTTCCCTTTTTTTGTTTGTATTTCTATAATTTCTCCTTTATATTTTTTCTTTTTAACTTTCGAAATTCTTGATTCGCATACATCTCCACCCCCAGCACTAGATATAACCGTTTCTCCAGATTTTAGGTCACAAATTTTCTTGACGCCATTTTGGATTTTTATTTTTGTATCGGGTAATAAGCATTGATCAATGTCCCCCACAACACAAATGTTCTTTTTTTCATTTAAAAGTAACCTTGCAATCTTGTACTGCACCTCATTGGTGTCTTGATATTCATCTATATGAATATATTGCCATGTTTTCTGATATCGTTCTCGCACAGCCTCATTATCACGCAAAAGAATCATTGTTTTTAAAAGTAAATCATCAAAATCGAGAGCTTTTTCTTTTTTTAATCTACTTTCATAATGTTCCCAAACATTTGAAACAATATTTCTCATATAATCTCGCCCAGCATTATCTTTAAATGTTTGAAAAGACATTCCATTCCCCTTTTCTCTAGAAATAATTCCTAGAATTTTTGCAGGCTCAAATTGTTTTGGGTCGAGGCCATTTGCCACAATACCAGCTTTTACAGCTCTTTTGGAATCATCGCGGTCGAAAATTGTAAAATTACGAGTGAGGCCGAGGAGATGGGCGTTTTCTTTCAAAATATGTACACCCATAGAATGAAAAGTGCTTACAAATGGTCTTTCTCGCATTGAAACGGGTCTATTTAGGTCTGGGTCATTCGATAATATAGCCGTGACTCGCTCGCGCATTTCTTTTGCAGCTTTATTTGTGAATGTAATTGCCAAAATTGTTTCTGGAGCGACTCCAGATTTAATTAATTCGGAAATTCGTGAGGTAATTGTTTTTGTTTTTCCAGCACCAGCACCGGCGAGGATCATAAGAGGGCCCTCTTTATGGATCGATGCTTCGTGTTGGCGTTCGTTTAAGTTTGTTTTCATCGAGATAACTATAGCATAGGATTGAGTACAATCCTCGCAGACTTACGCAGACTTGAATCCCGCACTGTCATCCTTGCGAATGCAAGTGAGAAAGCATGGGTATGCTTTCGCAAGGCCGGAGTGTGACGACACGAGGCGAGGCCTACATAATTATTCAGTAGAATAATATATGGGGATCCATGCTTGAATTTTGCAAAATCTTATTCGCTATAACTTTCCTCGGGTACGGATTTTTTGAAGCTTAAAAAATCCTGAAGTTTCCTCGCCGTCGCTCGTCAAACCCCCTCCCAAAGTTACAGCTTCAACGATTTTGTAAAAAATACTCAGCATCAATCCATAATTTTTGGTGGGCTAAAACATTTTGAGTACAAAATGTTCGCCCGAACAAATTTGATTACAAATTTGTTTTAGGGGGGGGCGGAGGGCTGTTTTTCCTGATTACAAGAAAAACAGGCTATTATATTGCTCTGCCAAAAAAGGCCTTGATAGAGCCTTTTTCGGCGGAGCGGGATGCCAGTGCTTGCGTATTTTGTTTATTCGTGATATAATATATAGGTAAAAGTTATTTAAATTTAGTTGTTTTGACTTCATCTTAAAGAGCATTTTTTGTGCTTTTTAAGATGCAGTCACAAACCAGTCTGCACAAAAAACAAAAATTAAAAAGGAACGTAATTATGAAGAGATATTGTTATTTTATAAGCTTTTCATTTTCATCTGATGAGGGCTCGGGCTTTGGTAATGCTGAAGTCTTTACGAAAACTAAAATTACCAATATGAAACAAATTGTAGCTATCGGTGATAATTTGAAATCCATGGATTTCAAATCATCACTAGAGGGATTTTCTTCTTGCCTTAGAGTTTCTTGTCTTACTGTTATTCAGTACAGCCTTCTTCGTGTTGAAAAATGCACGTAAGGTAATTTCTGACAGGTATACCGACTACCATGCAGAAGCTAAATTGTCGGAACAAACCATCGCTCCTGTGGTGGTTTTCTTTTATTGAAGATTTTTTCCAAGGTCTCCCCTTGGAAAAGAGTTTTCTTTTGTCTGAAACAAAATGCCGAGCGCCTTACGGCGCTCGGCATTTGATGTCAATTTCTGATTCTTAAATCATAAATCTTGAATCTTGAATCTCATTCTTAATTCTTAATTCCTAATTCTTAATTCTGCCCCTATGCAAAACTTTGCGTCAGTGACAAACTTTCTTTTTTTACTTTCTCCACCTCTTCTTTTATAAGATCATCAAAGTTTTTAACTTTTTCTTTTAGAAATGCATATGGTTTTGAAAAATCATCTCCTGCGCTTTCCAAAACATCATGAAGTTCATTTTTATCTTCTGCATCAAGATCAATCATAATTTTGAAAAGTACAGAACGAAATACCATCGCATCAATTTCTTCTAAAAGAGAATCACGAACAGCTTTTGGAAGACGAGAAAGTCCAAATGCTTCAGCTATCAAGTCTAAATGTGAGGAATTATGCGGCATTTTCTTGTGCGTTATCATTGTTAATATTTTGTCCAATATCAATAATTGGTTTTAAGTCCAATAAAGAATTGCCTTCATTCTTTTTATATAGACGTTCCAAACTAGCAACGATTTTCCTGTCTTTTTCAGGTAGACTTTCTCCTACAGCATCAATGATAGCTCCAGCCTCTGTAATTAAAATTCTTTGAAGGATTTCTTGTAATTTAATTTTTTCCTCTTCTAAAATCTGAAGACCAGAATCTCCTAATTCACTAGCTTTTTTCAACGCTTCTCCTATTAACTTTTCATCAGTTAAAATATTTTTTAATATATTTAGATTTTCTTCATAACCTGCTTTAGTTTCTTCATATTTCGCTATATTTTCACTTGGTTTTTTTTCAGAACTTCTTCCTAACAATCTGGATAGTAGCGAACTTCTATTTGTTTGTGTGTGGTCGTGCCGAGTTTTTGTTTTTATTTGTTGGATATATAAAGGTCTGGAAGTAGAAACCATTAGAGAGGCTTCTTTTATTTTTTCTCCAAATATTTTTTGTATTTCAACCCTTAAAGCATCTTCTTTTTCTAGGCTTTCTTTTGTGGGGGCTTCTTCCTTTTTTTCTACTCTGATTGATTGAGAGACTTCTTGTTTTTGTTTTGCCTCCTTTGGTGCAATGACAATATTTCCTCGTTTTTCTTCTTTTATTCTATTCAAAACTTCTATTCTTACAGATTGGGCTTCCATTCTTTCCATTATGGTTAATTTTTTTTCTGTTTCTGGGTCTAAATAATAAAGACGAGCTCTATCGAGAGTTTTTATTCTATATTCTGCCAAATCTATTTTTCTCTGAATTTCTGACATTTTTGATTTATTAGTTTCTTTTTTAATTTGATCAATAAGGGAATTTCTATGGTCATCGACAAATAAAAGAAGCTCATGAAGTTCGCTGGCTATTTTTTTTCGAACATCATCTCTCACTTCTTTGGCTTCTGCCCGCTCTTCGTCTGTTAGGGAATTTTCTTTATTTGGTTTTGAAAAAGCGAGACCTGCTTTATTTAACATTTTTATTCTATAATCTGCGCTTGCCATTCTTCTTTCAAGTTCATTTATTTTATCGATGTTTGGTCTTTGTGTTTGGTTTTCATTTTCTAATTTTTCAACAATCGATTTTCTGTGGGATTCTACATATGAACGAAGATCACGAAGCTCGTCGATTTTTTCTACAGTATCTTTTCCTTCCTTTTTCTCTTCATCCATGTCTTTTCTTTTAGCATTTACTTCAGCATCAAGATTTTCCTTTAAAATTTCTTCAAAAGATTGTCTTTTTGGATTTGTTTTAAGATAACTTTCAGTAATTACCCCCTCCATCACTTTTAACGCTTTATTTTTATTCGCTAGAGATTCTGGAGATAATTCCTCTGGAGGTATTTGATCAGCTATTTTTTCTTCAGGTAAAGCTTTAGGTAGATTATTTGAATCGGCATCCCCATCTTCATTTTTTTGTGTTCTATTCTTTCTTAATTTTTCTTTTCTTCTCCTTAGTTTTTCTTCTTGATCAAGAACATTATTAAATGATGGAGCTGTAGCAAGTTTTGCTCTACCTTCTCGATTTTCTGGCATTCCTTCACTTAACTTGGTTTTATGAACTTCTCCAATCTCTTGTATATGTGTTTCAGCCTCGGCCGCAACCCTACCTCGATATGATTCTGCAATACCTCCCAATATATCTAAATCGATTTTCTCGCCTTTAGGTTTTTTTACGGGTGTTTTTTCTTGTAATTGGCCACTTGATTTTTTTGTCATATATTAAGAAAGAATAGTTAAAAAGATTAATGTATCTATTGTACTATCTTTTGGATAATAAGCACAACTCCCCTAAAACAAATTTGAGTACAAATTTGTTCGGGCGAACAATTGTATTCAATTGTTTTAGCCTGTGGATAACCGGCTGATTTTTAAGGAGCGAAGTGACTATAAAAATCGCCGTCCCGGAAATTATTTCAACAGAAATAATTATCCGGGATCCAGAATTTAAATTTTTCAGACTGGATTCCGGCCTCCGCCGGAATGACAAATACGGGGCGGATATAGGAGTCTTTCCTTTTTTCATTCCCCTAAAACTTTTGTCCCCAAAAGTCCGCGAGAGTGGTACTCCACTCTGCCTGTGGATAACCGGCTGATTTTTAAGGAGTGAGCTCACGACTATAAAAATCGCCGTCCCGGAAATTATTTCAACAGAAATAATTATCCGGGATCCACGTTTATGCACAATCGTATGAAGTTGCTCCTTACTCTAGCTGTGGATAACTCCTTTGACTTCTACTGCCAAAGGTTTATAGTTTAGGTATTGATATATACAAGGCGAAATACCATATGGCTTAACAGAGCCATTTATGACTGAAAATCAGAACTCCATTAGTATTTAAAAAAAGGCTTATTTCTACAAAAATTACAGATTCCGACCCTTCTCTGAAGGATGTTTATAATCGGATATATAAAGAAAAAATTATTGGCTTCTTGATAAAGTTTGTTTTTGTTGTGGTTTTTTTGGCTAGTCCTTTTATCGCAAGGGCTGGTTTTTTTGATACAATTTCCGGTTGGTTTTCTGGGGGATCTAATACAGCTTTGGCGGATGAGGGAGTTTCGGAAGCAAGAGTTTCTTTGCTTGAGGCTGCTACAAACTCAAATCCAACTTCTACAACAACTATTGATAATCTTTCTGTCGTTAATGGAAAAGCCCTTTTGAGCGAAGTGGGAGTAACGGGGACAATTGCAGATGTGGCTGATTCGTTGGCTCCTGATCAAATTTCAGTTTATGTTGTTCATAAAGGTGATACATTAGCATCTGTTGCAAAGATGTATAATGTGAGTCCAAACACAATAAAATGGGCAAATGATATAAAAGGGGCTATAAAAGAAGGAGATATTCTAACAATTTTACCTATTTCTGGTATTGAATATGTTGTAAAAAAAGGCGATACGGTTTCTCTAATTGCTAAGAAATACAGTGCTGATGCAACAGAAATACAAGAATTTAACGATGTTGATTTAAATGTGGGGCTTAAGGTTGGGCAGACAATTATAATTCCTGATGCTGTCCCAGCTGTTGCAATTGCTCCTACTATTAAGAAGACATCAAGTAAGACACAGGGATCAAGTCCTTCATACGCAGGATATTATATGAACCCACTTCCTGGCGCTAGAAAATCACAGGGATTACATGGATATAATGGTATTGATTTAGCCGGTCCAGCCATTGGCACACCAGTACTTTCATCAGCTAAAGGAACTGTTATTTTGGCTAAATTTGGAGGATATAATGGTGGTTATGGAAATTATGTTGTTGTCTCGCATCCAAATGGTACGCAGACACTTTATGCTCACCTAAACAGTGTTTCTGTAAGCCGAGGTGAAGTAGTTTTGCAAGGACAAAAACTTGGAGGTATGGGAAATACAGGAAGATCAACAGGTAAACATTTACACTTTGAGGTTCGTGGAGCGAAGAATCCCTTCTAGTAGGACGAGTACGTCCTCGCAGACTTACGCAGACTGCACGCAGACTAACGCAGACTTGAATTCCGCATTGTCATCCTTGCGAATGCGAGGATCCATGGACTCAGTAATTTAAGAGAGACTTTCCCAAAGGGAAAGTCTCTTTTGCATTCAAGCTAGCGCCTAGAGCCTAACAGCTATCTCCATCTCATCCCCCTCTGCCACCTTATTTCTCTTTTGATATCCACATTTTTCGCATGTGTGCACAATTATCCATTCCCCCATTTTTCCTTCAATAGATGTTGGTTTCATCATTCCTTTGCACTCCGCTTCCCTGTCCCCCGGATGCACATCCACATGTTTAGACCATAAACACTTTGGACAATGATTTGTATAACCATCACCAATAACTTCTGCGCCACAATGTTCGCAAATAAAATCTTCTATGTTTCTTTTGAATTTTAAACTAGACATTTTTTATTTTATAACTCCGAGTATATCAAAAAAAACCACCGGCACAAACTTGCGTTCGTACCGGTGGGGTGAATGTCGAAACAATCAAACAGCTCATTTCGCAAATGCGCCTTCGAGCTGGCGGGTTGCCCGTGAAGGTTGAAACGCCATCGGATCAACCTGGAAACCCTTTTCCTTTCGGGCAAAGGTTTCTTTGATGATTTCCAACAGTTCGCCTGGGGTTAGCACCGTCGGCTCGATCATGGTTGCGGAAAGCGAACCATTGAAGAGCATTGAATGTGCGCCTTCGAGTAAATGCCACATCAGGAGTTCTGGGTGAGTTCCCTCCATGGCCAGCGAGGCGGTATCTTTGATGACGACTCCACGCTTCTTGGCCTCGGCTTTACGAATTCCTTCGGTCAGCCCAGTCAGATCGATTTTCAAGCGCGTATCAGTGAAGACTTGGATATTGCCGTCACTGCTTTTTTGCACAAAAAGTTCAATCTTACAGAAGCGCGCCGCGGAGTTCATCACTGCGCCAAATTCCTCACCTTGTTCTTTGTTCAGCTCGACGAACCCGATTTGCAGAGGACCGAAGTCTTCTGTGTTCAAGGTCTGCCGTTTCCCGTAGTGTTGGAAATGTTTTTTCGCTTTCACGAACATTTCCTGGCGCTTTTCAATGGCGAGGTCGGCGAGAGCCTTCCACTCGTTGGCTTTTTCTTCTGTGGCGTAGGCCTTTATCAGCTCATAACCACTTTCTAGCGTGGTCGGCCCGGTGGCAACGCCTGGTTGCTTTTCCTCGTGGGTATATTCAGCCCAGAAGACTGTTTCATACCAGCCGAGGACGTCTTCGAGTGAAAACTTTGCCATATGAAGGATCTTCACAATGGATGGGATTTCATTCTTGACATTAGAGCCGTTCCGATCTTCTTGCAGAGTTTGCGCGAGGATCTTCATGAGCCCTGGGTTTCCGCTGATGCCGAGTTTATCGGCGACTAAGGTTGCGGCGCAGATGTTTCCATCTTTCTTGCCGTGCTCGTCGAACATTCCTTTTCCTGTACCGAGGCCGATGATGTTTTCAGGCAGGTCGCCCTCTTTGAGGATGCCCCCACTGAATTCTGTGACTGTTGCAGTTGTGACTCCAGGAAACATCTCTTCGCCAAAGTGGCGGAGAAGAATGAGACTTAGGAGTTCGTCTGCATGTGATGATGTGTGGACAAGAATTTGTGTAATCTGTTTCACTCTGACTTTGCTTCTATTTGTTTGATTTTTTCGTTTTTTAAGGGCGCCCACATTGAATGGCTCGCTGACTTAACTATCTACTATTATAGCATAAGTAGTCTAAAAAGTCAATCAAATTGAAAACATGCAAAAACCAAGCCTAAAACACTAGATTATTTGGGTATTTGGGAGTGTTGGGAGTTTGTTCTTTGACCAGATTTTTGCTGGCGCAAAAATCTGGGCTCGACGCCGGGAGTTTCTCCCATTACATGGGCGGTACACCCTTCGTATCGTACTCGCTTCGCTCCGTGCGATATACTCAGGGTCTTCGAATCCCTGAAAAATGCTAACGCATTTTTAGGCCGGGAGTTTCTTCCATTACATGGACGGTACAGGTTTCGTATTTTTTCAAATGAGTACATTCTCAAAAATATACTCAACCTCTTCGAATCCCGGCCGCACCTTCTTCAAGAAGGTGCTCGCCCCGACAAAATGAAAAAACTGCACTTGGCCGTGCAGTTTTTTCATTTTGTCGGGGCGCCGGGATTCGAACCCGGAGTCACTCGCTCCCAAAGCGAGCATGTTAGCCGTTACACTACGCCCCG
>CAYZZT010000025.1:0-9855 GCA_964483025.1 uncultured Candidatus Saccharibacteria bacterium
CATTATTGTTTAAATTTGTCGCAAGACAAAACACAACCGAGATAAACTTTGTAGACTCATAGCAAAAACTCTAATGGACGGGGGTTCAAATCCTCCCATCTCCACAAAAAATAAAAACTCACCACCACTGGTGAGTTTTTATTTTTTGTGGAGATGGAGCAGAACATGGGTATGTTCTGCGTGAGGATTTGAAAGCCACAGCATGTCGTGAATACTTGGAACGACGGCGAGGCGGGGTCGAGAGCACTTAGTCCACGCAGGCTTAGCAAAGCCGAGTAGACTTAGTGACTCGTGACCGATTCTCCCCATCTCCTTTTTTCACCAGAAAAATATTTGTGATCGCGAAAATTTGCGACGGCAGAAAAGTGACTTGTGACCAATTCTCCCCCTATAACAAATTTGTACTCAAATTTGTTCGGGCGAACATTTTGAGTACAAAATGCTTTAGCCATCTCCACATCACTCCAGAATAAATTAATCTTCTCTAGTTAGTATTCTTTCTAAAATACTTTTATTTTTAGATTCAATAAATAAGGTATCTTGACCTTTTACCATATTATTCAGAGCATTTCTATTTATTTCTATACCTTGCAGAACGGCACTTTTTGATTGTTCTTTAAAACCATCGCAAATAGTGACTACGCTTAAATTTAAATCCAAAATACCATCCTTCATATATGAGTGTGACTCTTTGTATTTTTTAGGAACACGAGCTTCTAAAATTTTTGACGCCAATATATTATGTACCCGCATTAAATCTGGACAACTTTCATTAATTTCCTGATCACTTCCTTTTTTCATTAATAAATCTAGTTTGTCATATGCCACATCTCCTTCAGTAAGAATATTTTGCATTAATATTCTATAATTGACTTCTTTTTTCCATTCATAATAGGATTTTATAATCAAAAATCCCATCAATAAAATTACTATCAATAAAACTCTCGAAGTCATAAAACCTTTTTTCATATAAATATATTATATACCTATTATTCAACAAGTGATAACTTCATTCAACAGTCTTCACCCACCGACACTTACATATTTTTGGACCCACGAAACAAAACACCTATTGATTCGTGACCAAATCTCCCCCTAAAACAAATTTGTACTCAAATTTGTTCGGACGAACAATTATACTCAATTATTTTAGCCATATTTACGCTCATTCTCGGATTCTACCGAAAACCGCCATATGTGTGTACACATTACCTTTAGCCCTTGCATTCCTTATAATTCTATGATATAATATAGAAGTATGAGTACAAAACTTGAATGCAGGTATTTGCGTGACCTGCCGAAAAAAGAACGCAAGCGGTTGGTCCTTAGTGGACAAACCACAGCCAGCCCCTTCTTTGTTTGTATGTATAAATACCCCACCAGATTCTGGGGATCAGTAATCGTCATTTTTCATCTCGTATTCTACGGGATTTGGCTACTGGTAAATTCCGCCAAATAAATATTCACAAAAAACCTCCCGGGTTCGCTCGTGGAGGTTTTTTTCTTTATGTTACTTGCCAAATGTTATTTCGTCATTTTGTCCTCCAACAACCCAATTATTTTTATGACTTTTGCTTGAGAAATTTTTGTATCTTTACTTGCCAAAAACGCTTCCCACTCTGCTATTATTTCCTTATCTCCAAGCTGTCTAATATCACTTTCTAATTTAATACGGTCATCCGGAGTTGTTTTTCGTGTATTAAGCACTACATCCAAAAATTCGGTCAAAACTACTGATGCAGGGACACCAACAGATTCACCTACAGGATTTTTAAGTTGTTTCAGCTCTTTATTAACAGAAACATACTGAATCAAAACATAAGTATTTAATCCTAAAAGAATCAAAATCAATATAATGGAAATAAAATTTGTTTTCATTTTGTTTTTCGCTTGTCCTCCTAAGTTTTCTTGCCCTTCTAAATTTTTATAATTAAAAATTTTGTAGGCTGACAAAAAAAGTTTGGCGGATAGTTATTTGGTTATTTAATATACCCCTATATTATAGCATATATAAAATTTTATTCCTTAAATATTCTGGATATAGAAAAATCTTGAGGTTAAGCCTCAAGATTTGTCGGTGTTTGGTTTTTGAATTAGAACTTGGATCCCCATGTATTATTCTGTTGAATAATCATGTAGGCCTCGCCTCGACTCGTCACCTAAAAATATTTTTTTGCTAAAAAATTTTTTAGGCATATCTCGCGCCGTCGCGCTCCGACCTTGCGTTCGGGTCACGTATAATTTCTTGTTAGAAATTTACTCGACCCCGACTCAGTCGCCTTCGCTCCTTCCGTCTTTCAATCTGATACCCATCAGATTGAACCCTACCCGAACTCACTACGGCCTTGCGCTCAGGTACTCACCTGAGCTCACTTGTTGTTTTGTGTCAATTTTTAATTTTTCTTTTTAAATTTGGAAAACATGTTCTACATCTACATCTCCTTTTTCCTATATGTTCATCGAAATATTCCTTTCCATAATCGTAGCAAATCTCCTCCCCTGCTTTTATTTTCTTTTTGCTAAAAATAAAAATCTTTCCTTTCTTAATTTCTGGTTCTGCATTTGGTTTGCAGGAGTGATTTATATACCTTGCAATATTTTCTCGCGCCCTCCCATCTATTGTAATTTTTGAATTTATTTCAAAAAGATATTTGCTTCGGCTTGTGTATTGCTCCTCTTTTGATATAACTCTACCAAAATATTCAACGATGCAAACTCCCTTTGGAATCTCTTTCCCAGCAAAAAGCCCACATCCTGCACTAGATCTTTTTACCTTCAATTCCCAATCTTTTATTTCAAATTTTCTTATTGTCATGTTTGTGTTTGCCATACTATATTATAAAGAGTTAAGAAACAAGGGAATTTTTGTCATTCCGGCGAAGGCCGGAATCCAGTCTGCAAATTTAATTCATGGATTCCCGCCTTCGCGGGAATGACAAACATAATATATACTTCTCATATGAATACAAAACTAATTATTACAGATAGCCATAGTAGTACCACAGATGCGAGCGCAGAAATTATTAAGCATGCAAAAAAATTAGATATAATAAGCAAAATTGGAATTGGGATAATTAAAGTTACAAAATCTAAAGGAGGAAAAAGAAGTATCAAATTTCTCCCAATCACGGGCGGAATAAAAGCCTCTGTTCGTGGAAGCGGAACTGTACAAGAACTATATATTTATACGAAAGAAATTGAGCTAGTTAAAAATTATCTTTTAAAAAAATTTTAATAATAAAGCCAATGGCGACATTTTTGCGATAGCAAAAATGTCGCCATCGAGCTTCTCATAATACATAACTACCATGTCGCACGTTTGTAATAATTAAGTTAATTAAATATATTCTATTTATAAATTTGATTATAAATCTACTTAAGTGCTCGAGAATAACAAATGTGTGGAATTTCGCCTGACATTTGACTTTTATTTGAATACTTGTAGTATTGATTAAAGAGCAGGAAATTCCACAAGACACAGGGTCTTGTTTTGTTTTTTGCACACAACGAAAAAAATTAGAAGTACATTATGCCAACCAATTGTTTGACCTTCGATGCATCAACAGGACACTGCTCCGTTGGATGCAGACTCACAAATGATAAGCACCCTAAATTGCTTATCGTTGGTCGTAACCAAGAACAAGACCATATCAAAACATGCACATCAACTCCCCCAACCAAAATCGTTGACGGTGTCCTCTTCAGAGCGAGTTTGCAGCGTAACCGACTGATCGAAATTGCTGACCCAAAAGAAGTCGTCTTCTACGTTAAAAACTCGCGCCGTATCAAACCGAGCCCGGGCATTCAGGTATTGGGACACCACAGGGCATGCTTTTGCTTGCCACAGGGAGGCCACGTTGAAATTCAAAACGGCAGACGGAAATGGATTGCAAATCTTCCAGTAGGTAGTCTTGATGTGGTTATTAAACCCATCTAACCTATCTGATTTATAATATCAAACCAGCACACCCTCGCGGTGTTCTGGTTTTTTTCTATTTTTGTGTTATACTCAAACTTGAATTAATCATAATCAATTTATATATACGCGTGGCATCACCAACATACAGAATTAATCATCAAATCCGATCTAAAGAATTACGGGTTATTGATGCGGAAGGCAATAACTACGGGTTAATGTCACTTCGAGATGCCCTACTAAAAGCTGAAGAGCTAGATTCTGATTTAATTGAAATCTCCCCGAATGCCCTTCCTCCAGTCGCTAAAATAATGGACTATGGTAAATTTCAGTATCTAGAAAACAAGAAAGCAAAAGTTGCTAAAACACGTTCTCATATTATCGAAGTTAAAGCTCTGCAAGTGCGTATTGGCACCGGCGACCATGACCTAGAACTAAAGGCCAAAAGGGCCTCTGAGTGGCTCAAGGAGGGGCATAGAATTCAAATTAGCCTCTTTCTACCGGGTCGCTCAAAATACCTAAATGATGCGTTTTTGAAGGAAAGATTGCAAAAAATCCTCAGTCTTATTACCGAGGAATTCCGTATTGCCGAAGAGCCAAAAAAGAGTCCAAAAGGTATGAATATACTCATTGAAAAGAAGAAGGTTCAGTAAAAGCTGAAAAGCCTTTACAAAAGACAAAAAATGAGTAATATATACAAACAATTCCATGAAAACCAATAAATCAGTATCAAAAAGACTTAAGGTGACCAAAAACGGCAAGGTTGTGGGGCGAAAAGCCGGTCAAAACCACTTTAATGCAAAAGAGAGTCGAAGTAGCCAGCTTTCAAAGAAGCGGGATACTAGCTACGAACACTTTTTTACCAACAAGGCAAAAAGCCGATTTCTTTCTAAATAAACCACTATGTCACGAGTAAAAAAAGGTGTTAATGCACTAAAAACCAGACGAAATATATTAAAGCAGGTAAAGGGCTATCGTTTTGGACGTAGCACAAAAGAAAAACAAGCATATGAGGCAATCTCTCATGCTGGTAGCTATGCTTTTGCTCATCGAAGAGACAAAAAAGGTGAAGCTCGCCGAGTTTGGAATATCAAAATAAATGCAGCCCTAGAAGCTTTCGGGCTTTCATATAGCAAATTCATCGGTAACCTAAAGAAGAAAAATATTGAAATAAATCGAAAAATGCTTTCAGAAATGGCCGCTACTCACCCAGAAACATTTGAGAAGGTGGTTGAAATGTCAAAATAGAATTAAGATTTAAGAATTATGAATTAAGAATGAGTGCCATGCCCTTCGGGCATGGCACTTATTCTTTGTATTTTAAAACTATTCTTAAATCTTAATTCCACCCAAAGTCTTGTTCCGAACCACAAGCTCTATCACCTTCTCCACCAACTTTTTCGGATCTTTATCAAAAACAATATTATTTGTTGGTCGATTTCCTTTTTCAATAATCATTTTAATCACTTCGTCTGCTGACCAATCCCCTTCCAAAACCCCAATCGGCTTTCCGTCTTCATATGCAATAGTAAATTCATTGATTGTGCCAATGCGCCCACAACCAACTATCACAGCATCCGCAGAGCGTGTAAGCATTAAATTTCTTCCAGAAAAACCAAAGCCAGTATAAATTATCAAATCCATATTATTTGTTGGAAGTTTGTATGCGTGGATATGTTCTTCTTCACTCGAAGCAGGAGAAATACCAATTGAAGTCCCATCGAGTTCTTTTGCACCCATTGTCGTCCAATATGGAAAGCCAGTTGTAGCCCCTGTAAGAAGCACACTTTTTTGACGCACTATTTCTCTGCCAAGCTCTTTTGCTCTTTCATAGGCCTCTTTTCCACAATGCGAAGTTTCCGCCGCACCCGATATGCATATCTTTATTTTGCCTTCCATTTTCATATATGATAATAATTATAACACGATTATTTGTTTAAAATAAAATTCGAAGCACGAAATTCGAAATCCGAAACAAATACTAAATTCAAAATAATAAATATTAAACAATACATTGAATTCCGTTTTGAATTTAGAATTTTAGATTTTGATATTATTTCGGATTTCGTGCTTCGGATTTCGGATTTAGTTCAAGTCTGCGTTAGTCTGTTGAAATTGGGATGGGACCCAATTTCAAAGACGGAGCACGGCGGTGCGAGTCGGGGTCGAGAGATTTTTCTCCAGAAAAATACTCGTGACTGCAGTCAGCGTAAGTCTGCGGGGGCAGTACTCTGCCCCACTACATGTCGAGAGTAACCTCCTCATCTTGCTCTGGATGATATGCTTCCACCCCCGTATTGTCTTTTATTTTTTGCACCAAGAAAAGTGAGGCCTTTGGCTCTCCCATCACCACAAAAACTTTTTTCAAGGTCCTAGCACTGGTCTCCACAAATTCTACTAAATGGTCTGAATCTTTATGTGAAGAATACCCTGTTACAGTAACAATATTTGCTTTAACTTTAATTTCTTCATTTCCTATTTGTACATATTTTGCACCTTCTGCAATTTTTCTTCCCAAAGTACCGACAGACTGATATCCAATAAATAAAATGGAGTTATTTACTCCCCCGAGATATTTCTTTTCATGTCTTATTATTCTTCCCCCATTCGACATTCCACTTCCTGCAATAATTATTTTTGGATTTGGAGGATGATCTAAATTTAATGAAGCATCACCATCTTCTACTATATGAAGTTCTGGAAAATTAAAAATATCATCACCTCCGGCAATCTGTTTTTTAGCTTCCTCATTAAAATTTTCTGTCATTCTTTTATATATTTCTGTAACTTTTATACCGAGTGGTGAATCTAAATATATTGGAGTTTTCTTTATTTTCTTTTCAATCAATAAGTCATTTAGCTCATGAAGTAATACTTGAGTTTTTTCAAGAGAAAAAGCGGGAATTAAAAGTACTCCACCTTTTGCAACACTATTATTTATTGCTTCTGCCAACATTTCCCTTCTCTCATTTATATCCTCGTGATTTCTATCACCATAAACACTTTCCATCACAAGATATGTGGCGTCTTCTAAGGCTTCGGTATCTTTTAAAAGTGGTGTGGGTGTGTTGCCTAAATCCCCAGTAAATACAAGCTTTTTTCCATTTCTCCTAAATTCAATCATTACGGCCCCAAGAATATGGCCGGGATCTTTAAAATATACCTGTATGGAATCCCCGATGGGAGTAACATTGTGATATGAAATCATTTTCCATTGATCAAGGGCTTGGCGTATATCTTCTTCATTATAAAAAGGAGTGACACCATCTTCTAATGCTTGTTTATTTAAAATTATAAGAGCATCAGCAAGCATCACTTCAGCAAGGGCCTTTGTTTCAGGGGTAGAATATATAACACCTTTGAAACCATCGTGAACTAACTTTGGTACTCTTCCTATATGATCTATATGTGCGTGAGTTATAAAAAGAATATCAACATCACTTGGGTCATAAACAAAAGGTTTTCTGTTTTCCTCATTGTCGAGCCTTGTCCCCTGCACAAGACCACAATCAACAAGGATTTTTAATTTCCCTGTCTCAAGCAAAAAGTTTGCACCTGTTACTGTGCCAACACCTCCATAAAAATGTAATTTAATTCCTGTCATTATCTTGTTGTCTAAAGTTTCTTGCAAAATACCAACTCGCAATCAGCCCCCCTATAATATCATCAAAAAGGTCTTTTATACTATCTATTCTATCAAATAATGAAGATGAAATTATTCCAAATTTTAGCTCAAATACTTCCCATAAAAATCCTACAATAAAAGCAATTAGTACTGAGATTATATAAATTTTTTTTGAATTACTTAAAAAAAGTTTTCTAAAAGGAGAAAAATATATTATACAAAGTCCTATTGAGGAAACAAGTGCTCCACCCATAATATGCATTGGTATATCTACCCATTTATGAGTCCAGTAAAAATAAAATTTTAATGCAACAAGATTACAAAATGCAACAAAAATTGCAAAGAACATTAACTTTAGAAGAACATTTTTCCGAGTTGTTTCCATTGAAATAATTGTAACACAAATGAAAATCCTAGGCACGGATTTTCATAAGCACGAAATTCGAAGTACGAAATTCGAAACAAATTCAAATGACAAAAATAATAAATTAAAAATATAATTCATTGAATTTGTTTAATGCCTTAAATATTTGAATTTAGAATTTGTTTCGGATTTCGGATTTCGTGCTTCGAATTTAAGTTTTTTTGCTTGCACAAAAAAACTTCCCGAGGGAAGCATTTTTGATGGGGAGCGTGAGAATATTCTCCTTGGAATAAAAACCCAAGTGGGTGTCCGCAGTTAAATTCATCGGATTACACCTAAGTGCATTCAACCAGAATTCAAAGATATAAGACTCCCTGAGAATGTTTAATCGGAGAATATTCTCAAACTCCTTACTCTTAATTATATACCCCCGCAAAACTCGAGCAACTTGTTATTTACATAAAAATGTTATGGGATTAGTTTGTAGATTGTAGATTAGTTTGTAGTGCGTAGTGAGTAGTGGGTAGTTAAATATAAGAATACAAAAACCCAGAATTTTCCGAAGGAAAATTCTGGGTTTTCTACTCACTACTCACTACCAACTACTCACTGTATTATTCGAGTATTCCATCTAAATTCACATCATAAAGAATCTGCTCCTGAACAAGTCGATAATTAATTATTTCATCATCATTAAACCAGTGCTTAATCTCTCTCTCTGCTTCCTCGACAGTCCCGGTGGCATGAATCAAGTTTCGAACAGCACGGCCATCTGTATCTGACATTTGGTATGAATCCAAAACATAATCCCCACGAATTGTTCCAACATCTGAAGACAATGGCTCTGTGCCTCCAACAATTTTACGGACAATTGAAACAGAATGCGCCCCTTGCCATATCATCGCTATTGCAGGACCAGATGTAAAATATGTTTTAAGTTTTTCTAGCAAAATTCTAGTCACCTCCAAAGGATCTTCTGTTGGTGGAGTGAGACCTTTCTTTTTATAATTTGCAATAGTTTTTTCACCCGTAATTCTCCTCCATTCAGGATCTAGTGTATAATGAGCCTCAACAAATTCTTCTGTTGGCACAAGCATCTTTAAAGCAACGAGCTTTAGCCCTGCCCTTTCAAACCTTTTTATAATTTCCCCAATAAGCGAACGCTGTACTCCATCTGGCTTAATGACAACCAGAGTTTTTTCATCTTTAAAATGTGTAGTCATTGCGATATATTAGCATCCTTTTTATAAAAAATAAACAGTAGAAAAAGATACAAATTTCAAGAATAATCAATAGCATTGTCTATAATACTATTGATCAATGTTGTGTATATATCTCCAACCGCTACCACTGGGACGAGGTGGTGCAATCTTATATATAAATACAAGTATATCTCTGAGAAATTTCTTCCTAGCTTTTTTATCAACAAATAGATTTTCAATAAAATCAAAATGTTTCTCTCTTAGCATTTTTGAAATTCTAGTCAGTGTTGCCGGGCTCACATTTAATGCCTTCCAGATAGCATATTGTGACAACCCTTCTTTCAACATGATTATAATAGCCAACCTTTTGGCCAACATTACCTTTTCAGATTGAGTAAAAAGTTCATCAATAAAATCTAGACTTTTCTTCTTACTATCTAAACACATCAAAGAGGATACAAATTGACTATTTATTTTTGAATATATTTCCTTATTTATTTTATTTTTAGATACACGTACCATAACATAAGACACTTTTTATGATACATATAAAAAATAAAATTTAATAGTATCATAGACAATACTATTGAAAAAATATACTATTTCAGCTTGTAATATATGTATATATTAGCATTTCTAGCACCTAAAAATTGCCTTTAGCTCGACAATACTATTGAGAATATTCCATATTATTGAGTTAAGTGACATTTTGTGTTGGTGACATTTAGAAAAGAGCAAGTATTAGCTT
>CAYZZT010000026.1:0-8848 GCA_964483025.1 uncultured Candidatus Saccharibacteria bacterium
CAACTTGATGTACCAAGTCGGCATTCCACTTTAGGCCGAAAATAGATTCAGGTAAAGTAATATCACCTGCCTCCTTTCCTTTTTGATTGTACACCTTTGCAGAAATTGAATTGTCACCTTCTTTCACTTCTTTTGCTTGCCCGTCCTTTTTCTGACGGACTAGGGTTTTTGTAGTTTTCATATTGATATTACATTAAGCCTTAATCTCGACCAATGTGCCACGACGACCAGGAATAGCCCCTTTGATAAGGATTTCTCCTTTTTCGTTATCGATTTGCACGACTTTTAAATTTGAAACAGTAATAGAATCGCCACCCATTCGGCCGGCCATTCGCATACCTTTTGGAACACGTCCTCCTTCTCTGTTACCTCCAGAAATGGATCCTGGTTCTCGTTCTGAATGTTTTTGTCCGTGAGATCGTGGACCACCGTGAAAACCATGTCGCTTCACTACACCTTGAAAACCTTTACCCTTTGAAATAGCAGTAACTGTAATCTTCTCCCCTTCTGCAAATTGAGAAAGGTCTAGTGCATCGCCAACAATTTTTACATCATTAGTTCTAATTTCTCGCATAACCTCAAAATTTCCAAGATCTTTTGTGTGACCCTTTTGAGCTTTATTAATATTTTTTTCTTTTCGCACACCAAAACCAACCTGAATAGCCTCGTAGCCATCTCGGTCTTTGGTCTTAACTTGAGTTACGATATTTGGACTTGTCTTTACCACTGTTACAGGGAAAACTGTTCCACTTTCATCGAAAACTTGGGTCATATGCTGTTTTTTTCCAAGTATAAATTTCATAGTATTTGGTATTGGTCCTGCCCATCTTTTTGTATTTATGGGCGGGACATGCCGGTTTATTAGTCTGTCAATGGCTGATTTTTAACGAGTGAGTTCAGGTGAGTACCTGAACGCAAGGGCGGAAGACGACGGTCTGAGCCGTGGTCAGAAAATTTTTCACCAGAAAAATATTTTTGACTTGCGACTATAAAAATCGCCACCCCGCCCATCTTTTTGTATTTATGGGCGTGGGTCTGAATATTCAATCACCCCATTCTCTTTTTTTCTGTCATTCCGGACTTGGTCCGGAATCCAGTCTCGCATCTGTCATTCCCGTGAAGACGGGAATCCATGAATGGATCCTCGCATTCGCAAGGATGACAGAAAACGAATCGCTATTTGAATTTCTTCTACACCCCGCCCCAAAATACGTAAAATGGGGCGGGGTTATAAAAACATAGTCGCTTTGCTCCTTGTTTTTATAACATCTTCACATCAATATTCACACCAGAAGGTAGTGAAAGATTGGTGAGAGCTTCAATTACTTTTGCTGAAGGGTTCTCAATATCAATAAGTCGCTTGTGAACACGCATTTCAAACTGCTCTCGTGAGTTTTTATACACGAAAGATGCACGGTTCACTGTGTACTTTTTGATTTCAGTAGGAAGAGGCATTGGGCCAACAATCTTTGCATCGTAGCGAAGAGCTGTATCAATGATCTGCTTTACTGAAGCATCAAGAATCTTTGACTCGTACGCACGAACTCGAATTCGAAGTTTATTAACGCCAGAAACTTCCACTTTTGGCTTTGCTTTTGGTGTTGTTTTCTTCTTTTTTACAATTTCTGTTGTCATAGTACAATTTACTCCAAAGTAACCTTTATTTCTGGAGGTTTAACCTCCAGAAATAATAAAGATTTCTTCTTTGTATTTAATTTAGGCTACAATTTTAGTTACAATACCAGCACCCACTGTTCGGCCTCCTTCTCGAATAGCAAATTTCTTCTTTTCTTCAAGTGCAATAGGAGCAATAAGCTTAACTTTGAAAGTTACAGTATCTCCAGGCATAACCATTTCTACACCTTCCTTAAGTGTTACTTCTCCAGTAACATCTGTTGTACCAATGTAAAATTGTGGCTTATAGCCAGTAAAGAATGGTGAGTGTCGTCCACCTTCTTCTTTCTTAAGAATATATACTTCAGCTTCAAAATCTGTGTGTGGCTTTACAGAACCTGTCTTTGCAAGTGACTGACCTCGATGTACATCATCTTTCTTTGTGCCACGAAGCAAAATTCCTGCATTGTCTCCAGCCATACCTTCATTTAGTTGCTTGTTAAACATTTCAATACCAGTAACAGTTGTTTTTGTTGTATCTTTAAGACCAACAATTTCAACTTCGTCACCAACTTTGATAATTCCTCTTTCGATTTTACCTGTTACCACTGTTCCTCGTCCTTCAATTGAGAAAACGTCCTCAATAGGCATAAAGAAAGGCTTGTCAGTATCTCGAACTGGAACTGGGAAATATGTATCCATAGCTTCCACAAGCGCAAGGACTGATTTTGAATCTTCATCATCAAGACCTGTTGCTGATAAAGCTTTTGTAGCTGAGCCACGAATAACTGGAGCGATTTTTCCATCATAACCATTTTTATCTAGAAGTTCACGAACTTCTTCTTCCACCATATCAATAAGTTCTGTTTCAGGAACCAAGTCACATTTGTTTAGATAAACAATCATTTTTGGAACACCCACCTGACTTGCAAGCAATACGTGCTCTCGAGTCTGAGGCATAACACCATCAGTAGCTGCAACCACAAGAATAGCACCGTCCATTTGAGCGGCACCAGTAATCATGTTTTTGATGTAGTCGGCGTGGCCTGGTGCATCAATGTGTGCATAATGACGAGTATCTGAAGAGAACTCGTTGTGAGAAAGCGAAATAGTAATACCACGTGCTTTTTCTTCTGGAGCAGAGTCAATCTGATCCACACTTTTAAGTTTTACATCCTTTCCAGCGCGTGAAAGCACCTGAAGGATAGCTGCGGTAAGAGAAGTCTTACCATGATCAACGTGACCAATTGTACCTACGTTTATGTGAGGTTTTGAACGGTCAAAAATTTCTGCCATAATATTTTTTGTGATTATAGAGGTTATTTATCTTCAGTCGACTGAAAAACAACAAACATAGTGACTATGTTTTTTGTCGCCCCGCCCATCTTTTTGTATTTATGGGCGGGGTCCAAATCTTATTAGAAATGGATTATTTCTAGACTAAAAACAAACAACATAAATGCGATTAATAATTAAATGCTCACAATGTTTGAGAGGTTTTCTGTCATTCCTGTGGAGACAGGAATCCAGTCTGAAAATTCGGACTTGGATCCCCGTTGCTACGAGGATGACAAACACTAGTACAAGAATGAAAAGGGTCTTTTGCAATTCTAGTAACAAGAAAAAAGCTCGCAAAGTTGCGTTCCACCATAGTAGCAAATATGAGACTATTGTCAACAACACTGGCCTGTTCTAATTGTTAGAATTGTTCTAGGCTAAAACAATTGAATACAATTGTTCGCCCGAACTTTTGAATACAAAAGTTTTAGGGTGTTCTAGGTGTTGTAAATGTAATTACATTGTATCTACAATGTAATGACATATATTCTAAAAAGGAAAAAGGCGGTTTTCGCTTCGCGAAAACCGCCTAGCCCCTATCAAACTAAACACCAATACAATAATATGGAATACTTAAAGGTCCAGAGGGTTGTAATTCTGGAAAAGGTAGATTTATTGTCCTTATCGAAGAATCAGTTATTGGGTATAAAATAAGATACTCATAAAAGGTTTGATCATCACAAGTTATTGGCAAATTCTGAGTTAAATCATTGTATCTTATATCAGCAATATAAAGTGGGGTGTCATCACGAAGAGACGATTCAAAGCCATTTATCATGAAATCGATATTAGAAATATATGGTGAAATAGCAGAACTAAAACTAGAAAAAAAACCGCCGTCGCCAAAAAAGCAATAACCGAAACCTGCCGGAGGAAGACAAGGAGGCAATCCAGAATCTTCATTTGAATACAAGTAAGATCCTTTTGTTTCACGATAAAGCTCCATGGCTGTTTGTAAAGATTTCAAATTTTGAGCAAGCGCAACGTCTTTTGCTTTGTATCTTGCAGTCTGCATACTTGCCAAAACAACCGAAGATAAAAATCCTATAATGGAAATAACAACAAGAAGTTCAATTAGTGTAAAGCCCCTTGTCCTACTAAATTTTTGGCATTTACTGCTTCCCTGTCCCGCTCGTACTCGAGCGGGACAATGACACCCCACAAAATTTTCTTTAGGAAAATTTGGAGGGGCAAGAAAAGTTTGGGGGATAGAGTTTTTTGATTTAAAAATATTCATAAATTATATTATTAAAAAAACCAACTTTGACATTGCAAAGAAAATAAAAGAAACAAGTAAAAGAAATAGATTTGCCATACCTTTACTTTTTACAATTCCTTTTTTAATAATAAAACCAGCCATCCCTTTGTTTGTGGATGTTTTTTCAAAACTAATAAGCCAATGTATTAGCCCACTTTTAGATTTTGACATAAGTATATTATAACCAAAAAAACAACACAAAGCAAAGAATATGGACTCAAAAAAATTTCAAAGTACGGAGCCATTGTGAACAGTAAAAATATTCTCATTAAGCAACAAGAAAAGGGCGGTAGGCCAGGCCTACCGCCCCCTGCTCCTTGTTATATGTTATATGTTATGTGTTTAGAACTCACTCACTTCTGGAGTAACACAGGTTTTAAATTTATAATTATCAATCGAATCAGGTAATTCAATTGTTTCATTTTTCCAATTACCATTATTGCATATTAACCACTCACCCATACAACTTGAGGCTATTCTATTCTTGAAGAATTTACGTACTGTATTGTGCGGAAAAGTCAAGCCATCTTTTGTGCAAGGATTATCCTCGCCGCTACCTCCGGTACATTGACCCGCTCCCGTACAGGTCTTGGGTGAAACACATATGTTAATAATTTGATCACAACTGTCGTAAACATTTTGTAGGTTCGCTGAGTTACAATGAAGGACACCATCGGCTATACAGTTTGAACACGGAGAATCTGTTCCGACCCAATTTGTTCCGACACATGAGTATGTTGTAGATGTTGTAACAGATCCAGAACATAAAATATCAGCCGGCTGTGGTGGTGGACAGTTATTTGTTATTGAAACTAGACAGCTTGTATTTGCAACAGAACCAGAGGCGTCTGTTCCTTGTACATCAACAGAGTGTGGTCCTGCAGAATCATATCCATCAGTTTTTATAAGAACATTTGTATCTTCACCTGGAAAACCTGCCCAGCTATAAAGAACTGTGCCCGAAGCATTTGTTGGTGTTGCGGTAAATGTAACCTGACTTTCTACGGGCACGGAAGGGGCGGTGCAAGACAGAGAAAATGCGGTGCAAGGTGTAGTGGTACCACCGTTAAGACCAGAACAATCCCATTTATTTTGTCCATTTTCTACTCTTATATTTACAGGATCCCCAATAATACAGGAATCTATGCTCTCCGTATCACAAACACCGATGAGTGGCTCAGTGCACAAGTTATCATTATATGAATCTATCCACTCGCCATAAATAGTACATTGAGTTAAGGGAACACAATTTGAAAGAGTTTTAATAAAAGGCGCTATTAAATCATATTTCCCGCCGACTTTTTTAGTTTCAAATTCTACTTCGCCATTATACAAACCCCTCCCACTATACTTATAACTACCAGTTGTTGTTGCTGTCGATGAAAGGGTGAGCACGGGGTCCATACAGGTTACATTATCCACCATTCCAAGTTCAACAAGACTAAAGCCTTTGTTCCAAGAGCTTGTGTCCGCTCCATAATTATATAATCTAAATGTAACATTGCATCCACCATCATATTTCATTTGTGGGGAATTTTCCTTATATGCCTTGTAATAGTATGAACCGGCGTTCGTACTCAATGATCTTATGTAACTATTATTTACTTGACCAAACTGAAACTGAAATACGGGAAAGCTTATTAAAGTCCATGAACTTGTTTGCGATGTAAGTGCATAGAACTTTTTACCAGTAGGTATAGTTGATGCTGTATATCCGAGATAAGGACAAATATCTACCGTTTTTTCGGTCCATGAACTCGCGGCTGACTGAGGAGGGTTTACTCTAACACCTCCACTAATATACGTATCCCTGACTTCATTTTCTACACAGGTTGCTCTAGTCAATAAATCTCCGTTTGTCTCATATGCGTCACTGTTCACAATAGGAGATTTACAAAGTGTGTTTGTGCTTGCTCCAACCTCAACTATCGTTGTTTTTGCATATTTATGATCTGATGCTTTTCCACTATATTTTCCATAAACAATTACATTACAACCGCCATCATAGGTGGCATAATTTACATTTCTTTTTCTCCCGCCTGGATCAAAAGTTACGGTTGCGATTGTCCCTTTGGTAAAACCAAATATGTGAAATCTCTTTCTTTGCCAACTTGATAGACTCGAATCCGAGGCCACATAAAAACCATCCCCACTATTTAATGTTGTACTTATTTCTGAACAAATATTCACCGAAGTGGACACAGGCCCCACCCATTGTTTGGGTGACTGAAGATTTTCTCTTTTTCCTGTTGAAAAAAACTTTCTCAATGTAGGCTCTTGAACCTCGCAGATGTTGGTTAATTTGCATATTGTTGTTTTTATCCCATCCTCCAAACAGACATCTGCTGGTTTAGGTACTGTACCACAAAGTTCTACAGCGTTTATTGTTAGAGGAACAACAACAAGAGATGCCCCCATAAAAAACAGAGCACTGAGGAAAAGAATTTTATTCTTTCTTTTTTTCATATATATCAGGGAAGCCACTGCAATAATAACCAACACTATTATATAAACATAAAATAAATATTTATTTTTAGACCCGGGGATATTTATTGTTTTTGTTTGTGATAGTAAAACGGAACCATCCATATTTCTTATCTCAACAACGACATTTGCCTCACCTTTAATTTTTTCTAATTCTGGAATATTCTCATCAAGCAAAATACTACCTCTATAGTAAAAAGTTTTATCAAACTCCTTTCTAAACAACTCCTTCTTGCCTTGAACAAGTGTAATAACAACCTTATTGACTTTTTCTTCGTTCAAAAAAGAAACATATCCTATATTACCTAATATATCGCTCTCTTCAATGGTTATATCAGACTCGCTAAAAACATAGGGAGAATTTGATACATTAAATATATATAAAATTGTTTTATTAGTGCCATTCATATTTAATTCAACATCTAATTTATATTCCCCTTGTTCATAATCCAATGGAGTAGAGAATGTTAAACTTCCTTCATTTAGCACTACATTTTGAAAATAAACCTTATTGTCCTGAAGGTATTTAACGAAACCTGAATTATTTTCGGAAATTTTGGTGCTAGGAGATTTAATAAGTAATACAGGTGTTCCATCTTTTTTGGAAATAGTAATATTTACATCTGGCTCAATATCACCAATTTTATCATCCTTAAAAATCACAGTGAGATTTGACTTTTGAGCCAGCAGAGAAACTTCTGCCTGTTTCTCAATAAATCCATTTGTTTTTATTTCAAAATTATTGCTATTCAATAAAGTGGATTCTTTACCTTCAGCAGAAATGCTTGTTGATAATGCTAATAATGTGAAAACAAATACAAATAGAAAATATTTTTTCATATGAGTAAATTATACCATATAATAAAATAGTGTGCATAATTTTTAAAAAAAGTTATCCACAGTAGTGAATTTTCAACTTAGTAAAAAAACTTTATTTTTACTATGCAAAAATTGAATAATTTTTGTGAGTTGAAAATCTACTACTGGGTTATCCCCAGACTTCCCTCTCTGTCATTCCCGCCCCCATATTCATGAGAATAAACTCTGTGTAAATAAAATATTTTGTAATTGTACCATCTCTAATTAACCTGCTGTATTTATGTCATCCTTGCGAATGCGAGGATCCATGGATCCTCGCATTCGCAAGGATGACAATACGGGATTCAAATCAGAAAAGTTAATTAGGGTTGTTATTATAAAATACACAAACATGACGCTATAGCGTCATGTTTGTGTATTTGAATAATTAAAAGCCCCGAAGGGCTTTTAATTATTTAAGCTCAACCTGTCACACATAAAATTCTACTGAATTTTTACGCGACCCCACCTCGCACCGTCGTGCTCCGGCTCAAAGTTGCTTACTTAAGCTCAACTTTGCCCCCCGCTTCCTCGATTGCTTTCTTTACAGCTTCGGCTTCTTCTTTTTTCATTCCTTCTTTTAGAACTGAAGGGGCTGCATCCACAAGATCCTTTGCGTCTTTAAGACCGAGTGCAAGAACTTCTTTCACTGCCTTAATAACTGCAATTTTCTGTGCACCAACATCCATAAGATGAACATTGAATGAAGTTTTTTCTTCTGCAACCTCTGCTCCTGCACCTGCAGGGCCTGCTACAGCCACAGCTGCTGCTGATACACCAAACTTATTTTCAAACAATTTTACTAATTCGTGCAAATCTAGTACTGACATTTCCTCAATAGCTTTCACGATTGAAGCAAATTTTGCCGGCACTTCTACTGTTTCTTTTACTGGTTCCATTTTATTTTAGTTTTATTTTATAATCGACTACCTCCCCCTCCTCTGTCATTCCCGTGAAGACGGGAATCCAGTCTGAAAGTAATTAAATCATGGATTCCCGCCTTCGCGGGAATGACACAAAGGTCGTTCCGTGATTCAACTTGATAACTTTACAAACTTTATAAACTTGATAACTAACTCTTCTTCTCCGCCACTGCGTTTAGCACTACTACTAATCCTTGGATCGGACTATTGATAACATTAACGAATTGAGCATAAAGTGTCTGAAGCCCTGGAATTGTTGCAATCTCCATCATCTCTGCTTTCCCCATAAACTTTCCATCAAAAACACCACCCACAATAGTCACCTTTTCAGGGAATTTCTTTGAGAAAGCAAACACTTCGCGAGCAGGAGCGA